>NZ_JAMPQC010000029.1:0-104462 GCF_028482225.1 Providencia sp. PROV130
TCGAAGCCTCGTGATGAAAATCACGAGGCTTTTTTGTGTTTCTAACATACTGAATTTTATCGATAATAGCCTATTGTAGGTTAAACAATATTAATATCAAAAATACGCTTTAAAGCTTTTTTACCGTTGGAAGTAAAAGTAATTTCTCTATAGCCTTTTGCTTTATCTATCCATCTATTTTCCTCAAAGAATTGTAGTAGCAAGGCTCCTGCAAGTCCTCCTAGGTGCATGCGCCTTTCACTCCAATCCAAGCAAGCGCATGCTATTTTTCGTTTTGTATGAGGAATAATATCTATCCCAAATTTTTTAAATTGCGCCATACCAATATCTGATAACTTGTTTTCTTTAGCGGTAAACCAACCATTTTTATCCATAAATTCGTAGATCTGAACAGCAACTTCCCCTGCTAAGTGATCATAGCAAGTACGTGCTTTTCGCAGATGAATAGGTGTTGCTATTGGTGGGGTATACTCTAATTTCATGGATACCCCCATTAATGTTTCTAATAATTCGGCAATATCTGAGCCTGCAAGTCGATAATAACGATGCCTTCCTTGAGATAGACAGCTAATTAAGTGGCTATTTAATAGCTTAGTGAGGTGTGCACTTGTTGTTGATGGTGCTATATCTGCAACTGCACTTAATTCTGTTGCTGTCCATGCTCTACCATCCATTAATGCACACAAAATGCTGACTCTTGAAGGGTCAGCAATCGCAAATGCAACTTTTGCGATAGATTTCTCTAATGGCTCTTTCTCTTCAATGAGAATACTATTTTTGCTTGGTATCATATGGTAGGCTTTCCCACTTCTTTGTGACTTCAGCAGTTAATATATTATTGTCTGTTATTAATATTAGCCTGTTATTATGGTCGCTATATTGGACTAAGATATTAATTTGGTGGCGTGAAAGCAGAGAAACGATTTCTCCAAGTTCGCCTGGGCGTTCTTGTTTTAATTTGCGGATCACAGGTTTTGAAATACTTTCAACCTTCAGCCCTACGGTAGCCAGAGCATTGCTTGCTTTTTCTGGCTGGGTGACGAGAAAATGAGCATGGCTTTTTCCTTCGATAGAAAAAACACCACCACCTTCAAGGCCAATACCATGTTTCCCTAATGTTGTCGCCAATAGTGCTAAAGCACCTACTTGGTTTTCAAGAATCACATGAATATCATACATTAAAATTATCTTCTTTATGGAATGAGTAATCCTTTAGGGTATGGGCAACTCGAATTCGATAATGAGAAAAAATGGTTTGTTGTCCTTCAACTTGCGCTTCAATATGCATGAAATGTTTTTTCCAATTTTTCACTGCTTCCTCTGTTTCCCACCACGAAAGAGAGAGAATTTTTCCTTCAGTGGTTATACTTTGAAAACGTTCAACCGAAATAAATCCCTCTATGCGCATAAGTTCAGATTTTAGTTGACCGGCTAGTTCAAAATAACGATTTTTTTGTTCTGGTACTGGGATGGCTTCGAAAATCACTGCGATCATAAGTCTCTCCTTAATATTGAGAGCTCAACTATAGAGTATTAATTAAGAGATACTTCGATAGTGAACGAAATATTGAAAATAACAGGGGGGATTTAAATGAATGGGAAGTAAGGAGAGGGTTACTTTAAGGACTGATATAAACTATAACCCGCGATAGAACCCGCAATATCATAAGCAAAATCATGCCAGCTCCAACCGGTGCCTTCAGGCCGGCTATCATATAATTCTTTTGCGGCACCTAATGAAACTGAAAACAAGACCCCGAACTGCGCCGCTTCTCTGTGCCCCATATTTTGTCTATCTGCATAAGCGTTACCCGCTGCAGCCATAGCGGCTGAGAATGCAAAATGTTGTGCTTTATCTTTACCTTTCCAATTGTCATTGGACCAATGAAAACCACTGCATCCTGAGATGGAAAATATAAGTAAGCTAAAAATTAATGGCTTAAACATATTAGGTATCATTATCCAGATGATGAATGTAAAAAGCGCCACTTAAGTGACGCTAAATTGAGATGTATTATAAAATCCGACTAATTAACCGATCCACTCGTATTCGACGTAGCCTACGAATAAGTTTTTTCACTTTCACTGGATAAGTTTGGATGCTATCTAGTTCACGAAAATGGCTAACAACCTTAGTATGAGTTCGAATACACTCTAGTTCGTGATTTCGTTGCTCTTGCAATTGCTGTTTCGGGTCGTGAATTAGTACTGCGTTTTCAAGATCTAGCCCCCAAGCGCGTGGGTTTAAGTTGTTGCCTGTGATCAATTGCCAGTGATTATCAACCCACATCCCCTTTAGATGATAGGTATTGTCTGCGTCTTTCCAGAGCCTAACTGTTAACTGCTGGCTATCAATAAAGCGTTGCAAGCGACTAACAAAACGGCGGAGGTTGATTTCATAAAGGTATGGTAATGCACCAATTATTTTAAAGGGTTCTTCTGGTGGAATGTAGAAGTCATTGGCAGTTTTGTCACCAATGATAATTTCTACTTGTTTGCCATCACGGAGTAACCGGCTAATAACCCTGACTAATACCGCAGGTAAATTAAAATAAGGCGTGCAGATTGTTAGCTTATTATTTGTTGAACCCATTAAATGAGTGATAACACGGTTTAAATCGTTTTTCTTGCCGAGGCCAACAAAGGGAGTAACAGACAGTTCATCATTTGATGCATTCCCTGAAAACTGATAGGACGTATCTCGTAAGCTCAGACGGAATTGTTTAATTAGGTGCTTAAATTCAGCTGTTTTTGGCCGAGTCGGTGTATTTAATAGATGAATGGCGTCAGACTGTAACAATGCGTCATCAATAAATTTTTTCATTGATGCGGTAAGTTGGCTGTTTTTGATAAGGTGATAACGGTCATAACGGTATTTATTATGACGCTGTAAATAGACGTCATTAATACTTGCACCGCTATAGAGCAGAGTATCATCAAATAAAAAGCCTTTTAGGTGCAGAACACCCAGTGCTTCCCGTGTATTTACAGGAATACCGTAGATAGGGATTTCAATTTCAGGGTAATGTTTTGCAACATCATAATACCAATCGGCATTTGTGGCATTTGCAGCAGCCCCTATCCGGCCTCGTTGAGCACGGTGCCAGTCTACGAGAATTTTGATATCCAATGATGTATTAGCTTGTTTTGCAGAATATAGAGCATGAAGTACGTCTTTACCTGCATCGTCTTTCTCTAAATACAATGCCGTTATGTAGATAGTATTTTGAGCTTGAGAGATTTGTTTAAGCAGTTCATCACGAAAATCTTCTGTCTTATATAGCGTTTTTACATCAGCAATTTCTTGAGATAGTTTTGGCAAACTGACCAAATATTGTTGATGTTTTGCTTGTTTTAATTTTGACAACATCACAGTGTGAATTTTCTCTTATTAGTCTAATAGCAACTCGCTTTGCGCACATTTTTAAGCGAATGATCTATGGATGATAGCATATTTAGCCAAACCATTTAGTATAAATTGATGACTTGTTTAATTACTATACAAGTTGAGTCGTGTTCTTGGATATTTCTATAAGTGCAGTGTCAGATTAACTACTCCATCTTCAAACTGAACGTCAATTTCAAAGCCGAGTTTTTTCGCTAGGCTAATCATATTACGGTTTTCAGGCATAGTTATTGCCGTCAGTTTTTTAATGCCGTGGCTCCGAGTATAGTTAAGTAACTTTTGCATCAGTTGATAACCGAGCGTTTGCCCTTTCATGTCGGAACGAACCAGTACTGCAAATTCAGCCTCTTGGTTATCAGGATCAGCCATCGCCCGTGTGACACCAATAATTTCAGGAGCTGTATTAGGGTTTTTTACTGCAACAAAAGCCATTTCCCGGTCATAATCAATCTGAGTCATATTGGCGAGGTCATCATGGGTAAACTCACTAATTTCGCTAAAGTAGCGATAATAAAGATCTTCCTTAGTGACTTGTTCTATAAAGGATTTTAGCAAAGGCTCATCTTCAGGGAGGATCGGACGTAGTAAGCAAGTAAGGTCTTCTTTTAAATGAATCGTTTCTTCAAGTTCACTAGGGTAAGGGCGAATTGCCAACCTTGATGTTGTTGCATCATCTGTTGGGCTTAGAGTCATGGAGACATCAAGTAACGTAAATTCATCCCCTGAGGCAAGCAATGGGTGAATGTCTAACCTTGTAATATTCGGGCAATCAATAATTAAATTTGAAACACGTACTAATAGAGCTGACAACCCTATGATATTTAAGGGTTCTAAAGCACTTCGAGATTTAATTTTGTAACTTTTGATGGCATTAATAACTTGGTAGCGAGCTAAAGCCATATTTAGCGGGGGAAGAGCGACAGCAGCTTGGCTTTCTTGTTGCCACTCAATACCGCCTTCTCCTAACATGATGAGAGGGCCAAAAACAGGGTCTAGCTCAACAGCGATTCTGAGTTCTTGAGCGCCAGCTCGATTGGCCATGCTTTGTACCAATAGTCCCTCAATTCGTGCGTTAGGGAAATTTGTTGAAACACGCTCCATAATTGCTTTGGCGGCATCTTCTACCTCTTTAGCATTACGCAAGTAGAGCATGACCCCTTGTACTTCTGACTTATGAACAATATCAGGAGAACGCAATTTCAAGGCAACGGGATACCCAATTTTTTCTGCAATTTCAATGGCTTCATTACTAGAGTGCGCTATCCATGTGGGTAAGCTATTTAACCCGTAGGCTTTTAAAATAGGTTGAACTTCATGTGTATCCAAGTGTAGCTGATTATTTTCCAGTGCTTGTTGAATATATTCATGAGCTTGTTGAGTATTTGCTGTAATACCAACAGGTAGAGCCGGAGTTTCTTTGAGTTGTTTTTGGTTACGGCGATATTCCACCATATGCATGTATGCTGTGATTGCCCCTTCTGGCGTACGGTAGGTTGGGATCCCAGCTTCACTAAATAGCCGACGAGATTCTTGAGATGAATATTCTCCACACCAGTTGGTTAAGATGGTTAGCCATTTCCCTCGTGGGTGCTGCTTAATCGTTTTAATCATTTTTTCTGCCATGGTTTTACTTTCCGTTATCGCACTGGGGGTGTGGATAAGCAATAAAGCGTCATGGTCGTGGCTGTCGAGCATTTTGTTCAGTACATTGATATAGCGTTCAACGGTGGAATCATCCCCCAAGTCAATCGGGTTTTGCGTCGATAAATCAAGAGGTAACAGTGAGCTTAATTCATTTTCTGTTTCAACACTTAGCTTTGCAAGTTTGCCACTACGTAAGAGAAGCTCGTCTAGTGCCATCGCGGCAGGGGCTGAGCCATTGCTCATGATTGACAGACGCTCACCGCGTAATGGTGTCATATAGCTTAATGTCTCAACCGCAGAAAACATTTCGTGAGTATCTTGCACGCGAAGGAGCCCAGCACGCTGGATTGCGGCGTCATAAGCGGCATCTAGGCTAGGTTTATCACCTAGAAGTTCTTGTGCTTTGCGGGTTCGACCGCTTTTTATCACTAATATAGGTTTATTACGTGAAGCACTGCGAGATGAAGATAAGAAACGTCGCGCATCACTAATGCTTTCGAGATACAGCAAAATAGCACTGGTTTTACTATCACGGGCTAAATAATCGAGTAAATCGTCAATATCAATATCGATGCTATCACCAAGGGCAATAAAATAAGAAAAACCGATGTCTCGGTGTCTTGCCCAATCCAGAACGGTATTTGATACAGCGGCAGATTGTGAGATAAAAGCGAGTTTTCCTTTTAAGATTGGAATCGGGGAAAAACTGGCATTCAGACCTTGCCATGGGGCGAGAAAACCGAGGCTATTCGGGCCTAATAAGCGAATTTGATATTGCTGGGCGACTTTTTTTAATTCATTAAACTGAATGGAAGGGGATGATAAAATAATAACTACTTTACAGCCAGCTTCCCCTAATTGCTGTAAACAGGCGACATTACGTGAGTAATGAGTGCAGATAACGGCAAGGTCGGGTTTGAGTGGTAATTTATCTATGGAAGGATAAGCAAGTACGCCAAGGACAGAGTTTCGGTTTGGGTTAACAGGTAAAATAGGGCCTTTAAAGCCGCTGGTAAGTAGGTTCTTCATCATCACCGAACCTGCACGGCTCGGGTTTTCAGATGCTCCAACGACAACAATAGACTTTGGCCGGAATAAAGATTCTAACTGACTGACTAAACCCATGGTTGATAACCCTTTGCTTTGCTGAACGAGATAAATGTTCAATAGATAAAAAGTGGCTGAGTGATACTTATGAATACTATGCCTTATCTTTGCGATTGCGCTAGTTTATCTGGTGAGTTTAATTAATTTATACAAGCACGTTCACGTTTTATCAGTACGATGATCTAAAAATTGTCATTTAATGGTACTGGCCTCGAAAAGAAAGAGAAAAACAGTACCAATAAATAGTTAGAGGTGGGGGGCGGTAAGTAGCATCTGTGCAATAGGGTGATGCGGCTTTCCTTGAAGGTATTTTTGACGGAAAAGATTGAAGTGGCTAAATAGTTGTTGTGAAGCGTTTAAATCTCCCGCTAATTCTAAAACGGTAGCTGCAACTTCAGCGGTACAATGTTGTTCTTCCTTTGATGGTGTACGTAGTAAATAGTCAGTCCTTGCTTTGGTATTAATGGAAAGCATTGGAATATTATTAAGATAAGGACTTTTACGAAACATTTTACGTGCTTCTGGCCAGGTTCCATCGAGTAAAATAAATAAAGCGGGTTTATCCGACAAAGTAGGCTCATTGACCACAACGCGTTCATTTTGAGCGTAGCTTTCTGGAAAGATGAGATAAGGTTGCCTTGAGGTGTCTTGTAATGCCGCCAGTAGCTGGGCATCAGGCTCTGTCCTTGACCACTGAAAGGCCAAAGTGTTGGGTAAAATATCCGCAATCAATTTACCCGTATTACTTGGCTTAAATACTTCACCATCAAACATAATCAAGCAGAATTGACTTTTTGCTTGTGACGATACAGTGTCTTGGCACAGGCATTGTGGGATAGGTAATAAGCAATATTGACAACGTTTTACTCGGCAGCCTCGCGCTTTAAACGGTTTAGTCGATAATGCGAGGCGCTGTTGACGCAGGTGATAAACGGCATTCGAAGTCATGTTGAGTGATATTTTTTAGGTCTAAAAGGAAGGCGCATATTGTACGCAAAACGATTTCTATGCGATAGAAGTATATTCAATAACTTTTAGATGAGATAATAGTGTGAATCGGTAGCGTAGCCATGCAACATCATGTAATCTTCGCGCCATAGCTTAGTAGGGGATAGTGATGAACGACTCAAATGATTTTAGTGGTAAAAACGGCAAAGTAAAAGTGATGTATGTCCGCAGTGAAGAGCAGGACAGTAATAAAGGCAATGATAAACGCCGAGGCGGTGGCCGTGACGATAGGCGTGGTAATGACAAGCGTGGTGGCGATAGACGAGATGGTGCCCGTCAAGATCGTGGTGGCCGCTCAAATCGCCCTGAAGGTAGTCGTGAAGGGCGTCGCTCCGATAACCGTAATGAGGAACCTCGTGAACGTTCACCATGGCGTACTGTTTCTAAGCCAGATAGCGAAGAATTAGCGAATGACCACGGTGGAATCGTTGGCAAGAGTCAAATTGATCCTGAACAACTGCGTAAGCAGCGCCAGGAAGAAACTCGTATCTATGGTGAGAATGCCTGCCAAGCCATGTTTAAAAACCGCCCTGATGCGATTGTTCGTGCATGGTTCTTGCAATCCGTCACACCGCGTTTTCGAGATGCGCTAAAATGGATGGCGGCAAATCGCAAGGCTTACCACGTGGTAGATGATGAGGAATTATCGAAAGCATCAGGAACTGAACATCATGGTGGTGTCTGTTTTATCATCAAAAAACGTGGTGGAATGAGTGCAGATGCATATTTGCAGCAAGCGACAGGTAATGACTGCGTATTAGCACTGGAAGATGTGGGGAATCCACATAATCTGGGCGGTATTATGCGTAGCTGTGCGCATTTCGGTATCAAGGGTGTGATTTTGCAGGATGCAGGTATGCTGGAGTCTGGTGCAGCAATTCGTACTGCAGAAGGCGGTGCTGAGCACATTAAAGCGATTGATGCAGATGGATTAACAGATACTTTGGATAAATTCCGCAAAGCGGGTTATACCATTGTGACGACTTCCAGCCATAAAGGCAGTCAAGATCTCGCAAAAGCGAAGTTACCTGCCAAAATGGTATTAGTTTTAGGCCAAGAGAGTGATGGTTTAAGTGATAGTACGTGGGATCAAGGCGATATGAGTCTGTATATTGGTGGAACAGGTAAAGTGGAAAGCTTGAATGTATCTGTTGCAACGGGAATTATGTTGGCCCAGTGGTGGCAACAAAACCAAGTTAAATAACCCTCACGTTTTATAAAAAAATAAGGCCATACATAAAGGATGCATATCCCACTCTGTATGGCTTTTTTATTTCTGCCACAAAGGCAACTTACTGAATCAGTATGAAAATTTTGCCAAGAGCCTCAGAGAACCCCATAAAATTATATGGGGTTGGGCTGATTAATGAGCACCGCCGCCGTCTTTCGAACCTGCCCCAAATGGTGGCTTAGCGAACCAGACAATGACCATTAGTAGAATGAAAATTCCAGCTGAAAGCCAAAATATCTCATTTGCTGACATAATCAAGCCTTGGTCAGTAATCGTTTTAGCGAGGTATGCCGCACTTTGTTGCTCGTTCATACCAATTTTTGCCAGCTCACTGTACATCTGTTGAGCATTTGGGTTGTATGGGTTTACAAATTCAGCGAGATTTTCATGATGCATTGACTCTCTTTGGGTCCACATCGTTGTGGTAATTGATGTCCCGATGGCTCCAGCTAAGGTACGAGTGAAGTTGGATAAACTGGATGCAGAGGCCATTTTCTCTGGTGGTAGACCAGATAATGTAATGGTTGTCAAAGGCATAAAGAAACAAGCGATAGCTAAACCTTGTACAAATTGCGGCCAAGCGGCTTCAGCGAAACTCATTCCGGGTTCGAATGTATAAGCACGCCAATAGTAACAAACTGCATAGATAATAAAGCTGAATGTCACTAAATAACGCATATCAATTCGGTTACCAAAACGCCCTATAATTGGCGTAATCAGTAGCGGTAATAACCCGACAGGAGCAGAGGCTAGCCCAGCCCAGGTCGCAGTATAGCCATAAACCTCTTGTAGCAATTGCGGCAGTAGTACAATCGTCCCGAAATAGAGCATGTAAGCCAAACTTAGGGATAAACAGCCGATCGTAAAATTGCGTTCTTTAAATAGGGATAAGTCGATGACAGGATGGTCATCGGTGAGTTCCCAGACAATTAAGAAGGCGATAGCGACAACGGCAATAACGGTTAGGACGATAATTTCAGTCGAATTAAACCAATCCAGCTCTTTGCCTTGGTCAAGCATGATTTGTAAAGCACCAATACCGACAACTAATAGTACCAAACCAATAGTATCAATACGCTGAATAGATATTTTAGTTTCACGACCTTTTAAGGTACGCATGATGGCAAAAATGATTGCAATACTAAATGGCACATTGATAAAGAATATCCAGCCCCAATGGTAGTTATCACTAATATAACCACCAAGAATCGGTCCGCAAATAGGAGCAATAACGATAGTCATTGACCAAAGGGCGAGGGCCATGTTGCGCTTGGCTGGAGGATAATTATTAAGCAGCAGGCTTTGAGACAAAGGAATGAGCGGTCCTGCAACTAACCCTTGTAAAACACGAAATAAGATCAACATCTCTAAGCTGCCAGAAATACCGCACAGCCATGAAGTTAAAGCGAATAAGCCTGTGGACCATAAAAATAGCCTGACTTCACCGATTCTACGCGCTAACCAACCAGTAATAGGGATGGAAATTGCATTGGCAACACCAAAAGAGGTTATTACCCATGTTCCTTGTGAGTTGGATGCCCCTAAATTTCCAGCAATGGTCGGAATAGCTACATTAGCAATGGTGGAATCAAGAACTTGCATAAATGTTGCCAACGAAAGGGCAATCGTCATCCATGCGAGTTTTGATCCCGTTAAAGGTGCTGTCGCCACGATTGCACCTCCACCTATTGATTTCCTAGGTTATTATTAATTATCTCAGTAACTATTTTATCTGCAGGAGACATATCGACAGCTAATGCAGCAGTATGGTAAGCAGGGGTATCGCGCATCCCTTTCGAAAGTACTTTGCCGTTTTTATCCAATGTATCAACCGTAACTTCAGTGGATAAACCGATACGTAGTGGATGTTCTTCAAGCTGGGTTGCATCTAAGGCAATACGCACGGGGAGGCGTTGGACTACCTTGATCCAGTTACCACTGGCATTTTGTGCAGGTAATAAAGAGAATGCGCTACCTGTTCCCATATCAAGCCCAACTACAGTACCGTTAAACACGATATCTTTACCGTAAAAATCAGTCGTGACCTTCGCAGGTTGACCGATACGCATGTCCGCAAGTTGTGTTTCTTTAAAGTTCGCATCAATCCACATACCATTGGACGGAATAATAGCCATCAATGGTGTTGAAGGGGTAATTTGTGAACCCACTTGCACACTTCGACGTGAAACATAGCCATCAACAGGGCTGACGATCTTCGTCCGTTGTAGGGTGAGCCAAGCGTTTCTAACTTGTGTCGCGGCCTGTTCTACTGCGGGTTGTTTTTCAATTGCGGTATTCAAAACAATGGCTTGATTAGCATTATATTGTTCTATTGCCATGTCTAATGCAGCTTTTGCACTGACAACGGCTTCTCTCGCGTGTTGTAGTTCTTCTTTACCAATGACATGGCTACTGCCTAAAACTTCGCGACGTTTTAAATCATTCTGTAAGCGGTTTAATTCAGACCGTTTTACGTCAATGTTGGCTTGTAGCTGGCGGCTATTAACCATGTGCTGGCGAGTCTGGCGTACACTGTTCGCTAATTCTGTTTTTGCTTTATCGAGTGTTAATTCTGCATCACGTGGGTCTAGTTCAACCAAAACAGTTCCACTTGTCACGAAGTCGGTATTATCCACATTGACTGTCATAACGCTCCCAGAAACTTGGGATTGTATTTGTACTTGGTTACCCGCGACATAAGCGTTGTCAGTTGATTCATAGTGGCGAAGAACGAGATACCAGTAGACCGCCCAGCCAACGCCTATAATAATAAATAATAGAGTCAAAAAGATAAGCGCATTTTTGCGTTGTCTTTTTTTATTTCGTTGGGGAGTTTGCGTTTGTTGCATTTCCTCAGGGGAACTCATACTCGTATTTCTCCACTTCTATGGATAAGGGTCACGGTTGTTTCCAGTAGTTAGGTATTAACCACTACTGGAAACTGAGACTACAAATGATTTTGCTGCTTGATGGGATATCGTAAAGCACAATGGTGAAAGGATAATGAAATATTATTGGCTGAAAAGTATTTTTTCAGCTTTGAGCTAAAGAATGGCTCAAATACATTAACCTTACAATTTATGTGGTCAATCTTTTATAGTATCTAGTTTTGTCAGTAATTTACGCATCAGCGTGTCAAGCTGTTGTTTTTCATCAGCATCTAAAACAGACCAAATATCAATTAATGCGCTGTGTTGAGGTGGCAATAGACCATTTAAAAATTCAGTCCCTTTTTCTGTGAGGTGTAGATGAAGGCAACGTCTATCGTTGTGACTTTCTTTGCGTTCAATCCAACCATTTTTTTCCAGTTCATCTGCAATTCGTGTCGCGTTGGTTCTTGACGAACCAAGAGCTGCACTGAGCTCAGATGGCTGAATACTGCGGGAGTCTTTTGTATCAAGGATCATGAGCGCCATAAACAGTGTTTCATTAATACCTTGAGACCTTAACATATTATTCCGAGTTTCAAGTAATTTCCCATGAACATGCATACATAGGCGTGTTAGCAGAATTTCTTGATATGGAATAGGACTTTCATGTGAATCTTGTTGTTCTACACGAGCATTGAGTAGCTCTTCAGTCGGTGTAAATGAACTTTCCATTATTGGGATACCTTATTAGTTTCAGTTGGTAAGATTACAACTGTCATCAACCATCTAAATGGTATATTAAAAGATAGAATTAGCAATTATACTTAATTAATATCGCCGATTTTATTTTGATAATGATACATGATTCATAAATTTTATGAATGTAATTTGCCAGTTTTAGTATAGCCCATTGACTATTTCACTCAGAGTGCGTCAGTTTTGGCTATAAAACAACCAACCTAATGCTAAATTAAAGGCTAATTCCAATCATACAAAACAATATATAATCACATGACATTAACTCAATACCATTTTTTTTGTTACCCAATAATTACAAGTTAGATAGATATTTTTAATTTGTAGGTGTAATTACTTATTTTTGTATAATTAAAACATTATTTGATGAAACAGTAATTTGATTTATTAACAGGGATACTACCTTTTTATCGAGTCATTGTATTTGTTTAACTGTGTCATTCACTAATATTTACTTTGTTTACTATTACACCTGATAACTATCAGTTCTGTGATGGTTTGTTTATTTGTTCAATATTCAACATATTGGGTGGATAAAATTGAACCGTATAATTTTTAATACATTATAACTTTTTATATGTTGATGTGTGGACTCGTCAATTTTTATCTAAAAACGTATTGATATCGGTATGAGTCATATTTAGTCATCAGTTGTGGTGATAACGGGATCAAAGCGAATCCCTATAGCCCAAATAATTAAACTTATGGTGGTTAAGATTGCACCTGCAACGGCAATGCCCTCCCAACCTGCATGTTCATAGGCATAACCTGAAAGTAGAGATCCTAGTGCGCCTCCAATAAAATAACTGGTCATATAGCCAGCAGTTAGGCGGTTACGAGCTTCTGGTAATATACGATATAACGTACTCTGACTAGTGACATGAACGGCTTGCACTGCAAGGTCTAACACTAATACACCAATGATAAATGCGACGAGGGAATATTTAGCTAAGCCGATAGGTATCCAGGACAATAGTAACAATACCAATCCGATAGTTGTAATGCGCTTTCCTTTTCCTTTATCGACCAGATGCCCTGCTTGGGAAGCCATAAGTGCACCTGCGGCACCGACTAAGCCAAATAAACCAATAGTCCCTTCGGAATAATTGAATGGCGGGCTGGCTAACAAGAAAGCCATTGCGGTCCACAGTAAACCAAAATTAGCAAATGATAGTGCACCGAGAGAAGCGCGTACCGCGAGCACTGGAGTGCCGAAAAATAGCCGGCCAATAGAGCAAATGAGCTGAAAGTAGTTTAAGTTAGTTTTTTGATGATAACGTGGAAGTTTAATGGCTAGAACAATCATTAAGAGCATCAATAGCGCAAAGGCCAACCAATAGATAGCACGCCAGCCACCGACCATAGCAACAGCACCTGAAACCGTTCTCGCAAGTAAAATACCCAGCAATAAGCCACTCATAATCATTCCCACTGCTTTACCTCGTTTGTGTGGCTTAGCAATAGATGCCGCGAGAGGGATCAGAACTTGTGCAACAACAGAAAATAGCCCTGTAAGGGCGGTACCTAAAAGGATTTGCCAAATATTATTTGAAAGCGCTGTAATTAATAACCCTAATGCGGAAAGAAAGGTCATGGTTAAAATTAAGCGTTTACGCTCAAATAAGTCTCCCAAAGGAACTAAAAACAGTAAACCTGCGGCATAACCGAGTTGCGCGGCGGTGACAATAAACCCAGCCATATTGGTTGTTAAATTAAACTGCCCCGCAATGGTCTCTAAAAGCGGTTGAGCATAGTAATTACTGGCAACGACAAGGCCTGTGGCAATGGCCATTAAAATAGTGAGGCCCGTTGTCAACTCTGCAGTTTGGGTCTGTTTCATGAGGATTACCTATTATTAGCTAGGTGACTACTATAAACAAAATTTATTACCTTGGTTTATTTCTTTTTGTCATTGATGTAAAAAAGCCACCGACTAGGGTGGCTGAGGTTATTAATCGGGTTGTTTATTTTTACTTAGCGGCTGCTTGTGCTTCCTTTACCCAGCCATCAAAAGTGGATTGATGGGCTTTGATCCAAGCATTTGTGTGGCGTTGAATATCCGATTGTGATGCTTCACCGTTATGCATTCTTAAGTTCTGTGCATTGATATCGGCAATAGGTAGCTTCATCACTTCAAATAATTTTGCCGCTGCTGGGTTATCCGCAGCCCATTTTTTATTGGCGACGATATGCATGGTATTTGGTGGGAAACCATAGTTTTTTCCGTTAGGTAGAGCTGTATCTGTTTTTTCACCATTTGGCATTGAAGAGAATGGCACTTCTAACCAAACCACATCACGACCGGGCTTGAGAACATCACTTATCCAATAAGGTGTCCATGTATAATATAAAATAGGCTTACCTTCTTTATATCGGGTAATGGTATCTGCCATCATTGCCGCATAGTTACCTTGGTTATGGTCGACCGTTTTTTCTAGGTCATAGGCTTTTAAATGGTTATTGATGGCCGCTTCACAGCCCCAACCTGGGTTACATCCCGTTAAATCCGCTTTACCATTACCATTTGAATCAAAGAGCTTGGCAATTTTAGGATCTTTGAGTTGTTCAACATTGGTAATATTGTATTTTTCTGCTGTTTTTTTGTCGATGAGGTAGCCTTGGGCTGCATTAACAACATAATTGCCTTGACGATAGAACACATTATCGCCACCCGCAGCGTCATATTGTGCGTTATGTAAAGGAACCCAGCTGGTGGCTAAGTAAGTCGCATCGCCGTTCGCAATGGATGCGTAAGCCACGTTATAGTCGACTTCTTTGATGGGTTGAACATCATAGCCAAGTTCTTCAAGGGCTTTCGCCACAATCAGTGTTTGGAATGTTTCCTCACTGATCGTGCTTTGCACTGGGTTAATTTTGATTCCTTTACCTGGCAGGTCGTTAGCACCGGCAAATGGGACGGCAAACATGGCTGTTAGTGCAGATGCAAGAATGATTTTATGTTTCATTATATTGTTCCCTCTGTTTTTTCGCAGCGAGCTTGGCTTTCATGCTAAGTGCCAAGTTAGGTGCCATATGAATGGCACTCAGGTGAATGGAGGATGTTTTGATTAATGGTTTTTTTTACAAAATGGGCGCATAACCAACCCAATAGGCCCTTTTTGGTACCAACGGCATGATGTTTTGCCACGAGTATCTTGTCCTAAAGATTGGGTAAAGCGGTCTAAGATGATAGCTAGAATAACAATACCGACCCCCCCGACAGATGCGAGACCCATATCAAGCCGACCAATACCCCGTAAGACCATTTGACCTAAGCCCCCAACAGCAATCATTGAGGCGATAACGACCATTGACAGCGCTAACATCAAGGTTTGGTTGACCCCAGCCATAATGGTTGGCATCGCCAATGGCAATTGTACTTTAAACAGCATTTGGCGAGGACTTGCACCGAATGATTCAGCGGCTTCAATTAAATCAGCTGGGACTTGTTTGATCCCTAAAATGGTCAAACGAATGATTGGTGGTAAAGCAAATATAATAGTGACGACAACACCGGGCACATTACCGATACCAAATAACATAACAATCGGGACTAAATAGACGAATGCCGGTGTGGTTTGCATCGCATCAAGTAATGGGCGAATAACTTTAGCGGCTTTATCACTACGTGCCAGCCAAATCCCCAGTGGCAGTCCTATGACAATACAAAACAGTAAAGAGGTGAGGACCAGAGACAGTGTCACCATGGCTTCTGACCAAGCACCAATTGCTCCGATGGCTATCATCGAAACAAATGTGGCCACCCCCATCGCGCGTCCTGCTAATTGCCAAGCGAGTAATGCGAAAATGATAATGGCAACAGGGGGCGGTAGTGAGGTGAGAAATTGTTCAAACCCACTCAAAATAAAATCAATGGGGGCACGAATCCCTTGGAATACAGGACGAAAGTTGAGGACTACCCAATCGATAGCATGCGCAACCCATGAATCAAGAGGGATCAGTGTGTGCTGGAAGGGATCCATAATATTAAACTGATCGGGTATGATGCTATCTGTTGGGGCGGCATCAAGCCAATCACTCGAACTGGTGTCAGCAGGTGTGGTTGTGTCTGATGCATTTCCCCAAGGATCATCCGCAGAGGTGTTTGTTTCGCTAGAGCTTGTCGCTGCCCATGGGTCGTCCGCCGGTATATTCTCAGTACCTTGTGTTGGCGTATTCGTGGCTTCAGTATCCACCCATGGGTCTTGTTGGCTATTCGTTGCTTCTTGATTCTGCTTACTCATTTGGTGTCTCCTTATCCAGCGCCTGTAACAGCATTCCTTTTGAAATTACGCCCAAATAGCGGTTTTTTTCGTTAATAACCGGAACAGCGCAAGGGGCTTGTGCCACGGTAGAAATAACTTCATTTAAGGATGTATCACCTTGAATTGGCTCGATATCAGTTAATATTGCAGCTTCAATACCTGCTTTTTCATGGAGTGCTTTTTCTAAGGATTCAACAGAAACCACACCGGCAAAGGTATGCCCCCGAGAAATTAAATAACCGTGATAGCGGTCTTCATCGTTGAGGACTTTTAGCGCTGAACGAGGGCCAAAACCCGGTGCGATATGCAATAGTGCATTAGGCCGTCTGCGTGCAATGTCCTTAGCACTGAATACTTGGCTGATATCTACACCACGGAAGAAGGTCTTAACATAGTCATTTGCTGGATTATTGAGAATTTCATCAGGTGTGCCAACTTGAACGACAACGCCTCCTTGCATAATGGCAATACGGTCGCCAATTCTCATAGCTTCATCAAGGTCATGAGAAATAAAGACAATCGTGCGTTGCTTATCCCCTTGTAAGGAGAGCAGTTCATCTTGCATTTCAGTACGAATTAGTGGGTCAAGGGCTGAGAACGCTTCGTCCATTAGCAGAATATCAGGGTCATTGGCTAGCGCTCTGGCTAACCCGATACGTTGACGCATCCCACCAGAGAGCTCATCAGGGTATGAATTAGCCCATTTTTCAAGATTAACTTGTTCAAGCGCACTCATGGCTTTCTTATGGCGTTCTTCTTTTGGAATGCCAGAAAGTTCCATACCAAAAGCGGTGTTATCGATGACATTCATATGTGGCATCAGCGCAAAGGATTGAAACACCATACTAATTTTTGTTCGCCTAACTTCGCGCAGCGCTTTGTCAGAAATATTGGAAATATCCTCTCCATCTATCATGACTTGCCCGCTGGTCGGTTCGATCAGGCGATTGAGGAGGCGCACCAAGGTTGATTTTCCTGAGCCAGAAAGCCCCATGACAACAAAGATTTCGCCTTCTTCAATCGTCAGATTAACATCTTGAACACCTACAGTAAGGCCTGTTTTTTCAAAGATATCATCTTTATTCATACCTGATTCTAATAGCTTAAATGCTTGGTCAGGATTGTCCCCAAATATTTTATATAAATTTTTAACTTGTAATTTTATTGCCATATATTATTTACCCAATTTTCAATCAACAAGGAAGACAAATTACCTATATTGAAAGTGATGAATTCTATCGTGATAGTTAACATTATGTTTCCTATCTATGATTATCCTTTGAAAATTATTAGGGCAGAAATTCCTATATTCGTTTTAATGGGTTAGTTAATTATGGATTAAATTCAAATTTCTCCGTTTGAGTTATTAGTAAAATTTGCAAGCAATAAACCCTAGCATAATAAAATCAGCTGACAACCCTAGGTTAAGTATAATTAATCAAAAAAATAGGGATGAAATTTGATGCTATTAATGTAAATAAAAACGATATTAAGTTATATAATGATGAATTTTATGGTTTCTATATTAAAGTTAACTTACTGGTGAGATTGAATTTAATTGAAAATAATTCACACTAATCTAATCAATATGCGAGTTGCCGATTTTATTCGATTTTTATGTGGAATAAATGCTTAATTGATAGATAAAAAAATAGAAATTAATATCAAACTCATTAAATAAATTTATGTAAAATGGAGTGGAAATTGATTGGATTAAAAATAATTGCCAGATTGACTCATTAAAAATGAGTAATTAAACAGATATACATATAAAAAACGAATTAATTTGACTACTTTTTGAGCTAAAAAATACCATGACAAATAAACTCATTATAATTCATCATGGTATGGATTTGGTTGTGAGTGATTCTTATTGATAAGTTAAATTAACAGTTTAATTAGAAGTTCCAGTCATCATCTTCGGTACTGACTGCTTTACCAATAATATAAGATGAACCGGAGCCCGAAAAGAAATCATGATTTTCATTTGCATCAGGAGATAAAGCCGATAATATCGCTGCACTTACATCAGTGACGGTATCAGGAAATAAGGCTTCATAACCTAAATTCATTAATGCTTTATTGGCATTGTAATGAAGGAATTTTTTGACATCTTCCGACCAACCTACTGTGTCATAAAGTTCTTGTGTATATTTCACTTCATTTTCATATAAATCGAATAATAATGAAAAAGCAAAATCCTTAATTTCTTTCTGAGTATTATCATCATATTGTGATAATGATTTTTGAAACTTATAGCCAATATAATAGCCATGTATGGCTTCATCTCGAATAATTAAACGTATAAGATCTGCGGTATTTGTTAACTTTCCTCTGCTTGACCAATACATTGGTAAATAGAAACCAGAATAAAATAGAAATGATTCTAAAAAGACACTTGCGATCTTTTTCTTTAAAGGGTGTGAATCACAATAGTAAGATAGGATGATCTTAGCTTTATTCTGTAATGCAATATTTTCTTCACTCCAGCGGTATGCATCATCAACATCAATTGTTGAACAAAGAGTTGAAAATATTGAGCTATAAGAGCGCGCATGTACTGCTTCCATAAAGCTAATGTTCGATAAAACGGCTTCTTCGTGAGGTGTTTGTGCATCTGGCATTAAACAAGGTGCACCCACTGTATTTTGAATCGTATCTAGCAGGGTGAGGCCAGTGAATACACGTATTGTTAGCTGTTTTTCTGCAGCAGTTAAAGTATTCCAAGAAGGAATATCATTAGATAATGGTACTTTTTCGGGAAGCCAAAAATTACTCGTTAATCGGTTCCATACTTCTAAGTCTTTATCATCCTGAAGACGGTTCCAGTTAATGGCTTTTACTGGTGCGCTAGATATGCTGGTGGTCATAATATTTTCCTATTACAAAGTGCAAGATACGCAGCCTTCGACTTCAGTTCCTTCGAGGGCAGTTTGGCGTAATCGGATGTAATACAATGTCTTGATTCCTTTTCGCCAAGCATATATTTGCGCTCGGTTAATATCTCGCGTGGTGGCATCATCTTTAAAAAATAGAGTCAAAGATAAACCTTGGTCAACGTGCTGAGTTGCCATGGCATAAGTATCAATAATTTTTTCTGGACCGATTTGGTAAGCATCTTGGTAATATTCTAAGTTCTCATTCGTCATGAAAGGAGCGGGGTAGTAGACACGACCAATCTTACCTTCTTTACGAATTTCAATTCGTGAAACAATGGGGTGAATGCTTGATGTTGAATTATTGATATAAGAGATAGACCCTGTCGGAGGTATCGCTTGCAAGTTTTGGTTATAAATTCCATAGGTAATAACAGACTGTTTTAAGCCTTGCCAGTCTTCACGAGTTGGAATTTCGATACCCGAACGTCGGAATAATTCCTGAACGATTTGTGTTTTTGGTAGCCAAATATTGTTGATATATTTATCAAAATAATCACCAGAGGCATAAGTTGAATGTTCAAAACCAACAAATGCAGTTTTCCTTTCAATAGCTAATTGATTGGACGTTTTTAATGCGTAATAGGTGACGGCATAAAAATAGATATTGGTGAAATCGAGTGCTTCTTCTGAGCCATAATAGATATGCTCCCTTGCCAAGTAGCCGTGTAAATTCATTTGTCCTAACCCAATCGCATGTGATTGTCGGTTACCTTCGGCAATGGAAGGGACAGAACGAATGTTACTCATATCTGAAACCGCACTCAGTGCTCTAACGGCAGCCGCTATTGATTGAGCGAAATTTGGTGAATCCATCGTTTTAGCGATATTCATGGAGCCTAAATTACAGCTAATATCTTTACCGATTTGTTGATAGCTTAAATCGTCTTCATAAACACTAGGGCGATTAACTTGCAGTATTTCTGAGCACAGATTGCTCATATTAATGCGTCCTGCAATAGGATTGGCTCGATTGGCGGTATCTTCAAATAAAATATACGGATATCCAGACTCAAACTGGATTTCAGCTAAAGTTTGGAAAAATTCCCGAGCATTGATTTTGTATTTTTTTATCGCTTTGTTATTGACCATTTCATGGTATTTGTCTGTCACACTGATTTCAGACATAGGGACACCATAGGTGCGTTCAACATCATATGGTGAAAACAAATACATGTCCTGGTTATCTTTCGCTAGCTGGAAAGTGATATCAGGAATAACTACCCCTAAAGACAGCGTTTTAATCCGTATTTTTTCATCTGCATTTTCACGCTTCGTATCAAGAAAACGCATGATATCAGGGTGGTGAGCGTGCAAATAAACGGCACCGGCACCTTGCCTTGCGCCTAATTGGTTGGCATAAGAAAAAGCATCTTCTAACATTTTCATGACAGGAACAACGCCAGAAGATTGATTTTCAATTAGTTTTATTGGGGCGCCTTGCTCCCGTAAATTGGTCATTAGAAAGGCAACGCCGCCACCGCGTTTGGATAACTGCAAAGCAGAATTGACTGAGCGGCCAATGGACTCCATGTTGTCTTCAATTCTTAAAAGAAAACAAGAGATTAGCTCGCCACGTTGTTTTTTACCGCAGTTAAGGAAGGTGGGAGTTGCAGGTTGAAAACGACCTGTAATAATTTCATCGACATACAACTTAGCAAGGGATTCATCCCCTTGAGCAAGGGTTAAAGCAACCATACAGACGCGGTCTTCATAGCGTTCGAGGTAGCGTTTGCCATCAAAGGTTTTCAGTGTATAGCTAGTATAATATTTAAAGGCACCGAGAAACGTTTGAAAACGAAATTTGTGTGCGTATGCCTGTTTAAACAGTGCTTTAATAAATTCAAAGTTATATTGTTCTAATACACTGTTTTCGTAATAGTTTTCTTGTACTAAAAAGTCTAACTTTTCTTTTAAATCATGGAAAAATACGGTGTTTTGGTTCACATGCTGTCGAAAATAGTGATGAGCCGCTTCTTTGTCTTTATCAAATTGAATACGGCCTTCGTTATCATATAAATTCAACATCGCATTGAGCGCATGATAATCCACATCTGATATATTTTGCATTTTATCCATTTGGAATAACTCTAGTTGTTTGTACGTTGCCAAAACGTTTTTAGGCCTCGTTGAACGGATTGAACATCTTTATCAGTACCAAGAAGTTCAAACCGGTATAGGTAGGGAATATGGCATTTTTGCGCGATGATATTTCCAGCTATCGCATAGGCATCACCAAAATTGGTATTACCCGCAGCAATAACACCACGGATAAATGCGCGATTGGCTTCAATATTAAGAAATTGAATCACTTCTTTTGGAACAGCCCCTTTTGTACCGCCACCACCATAGGTTGGTAGTAATAAAACATAAGGTTTTGTCGCAATTAGGCTATTTTCGTGGTTGCCAATAGGTAACCGTGTTGCAGGAATACCGAGCTTTTCAATAAAGCGATGGCAATTTTCAGAGCGACTTGAAAAATAGATGAGTGATTCCGTTTCCATGACATCACCTAAGCGGCTAATAGACTAATCATGTCAGGTCGAAAACCGGCCCAATGTTTGTCACCTGCAATAACAACAGGGACTTGTTGATAACCCAATTTTTTTACGAGTTCAAGGGCTTGGCTATCTTCAGTAAGGTCAATAATTTGGTAGGAAATAGATTTGCGATCTAAGGCTTGATAAGTAGCATTACACTGAACGCAGTTAGGTTTACTATAAATGGTAATCTCAGTCATGTTATTTACCTTTTGAATGTTTATTCGCATTAAAAATAAGGCATGTGGCATATAAATACTATATATGGATTTTAAATTTATCAACCATACAATATGTAGTGAATATGAAATGTTGAATGATAATTATTCTAATTGTTAGCTAGGTGGTTATTAACATTGAAAATAAAAAAATATCGTATTAGATGATTCAGATAGAGACTCTAAGAAAAAAGATCATTGCAAAGTGGAAATAATTTACACTATAACTGTATATACAATCAGGTAATTGAGTCCTTTTGAGGAGATACTATGTACCATCAATATTTAGCAACACCGGATAAATTTCCTAAACCGTGGGTCCATATTACGGCTGATGACAACGGGATAACGAGCCTTTATTTTGTTGATGAAAAAACAGAAAAAGAAACGAAGAATGAGCATTCAAAGCTTTGTGTGAAAGAACTAAAGGAATATTTTAATCACAAAAGAACCGTTTTTACGGTGGCATTAAATCCACAAGGCACAGAATTTCAGAAAAAAGTCTGGCAACATCTTTGTGGGATACCTTATGGGGAACGCTGGAGCTATAAAGATTTGGCTTTAAAGTTAGGCTCAGCTAATTATTGTCGTGCTGTCGGCATGGCAAACTCACGTAACCCAATCTCATTAATTGTTCCTTGTCATCGTGTACTTGGGCATGATGGGAAATTAGTGGGGTATACTGGGGGCTTGGATATCAAAGACTGGCTACTTTTACATGAGAAGTAAAATCTAAATAATTAGCTATAGATAATACTATTGGTTGTGATAATTGCTATTGGTAAGAATTATTGTCGAAATCAGAACCTATTCTATCGATAAATAATATTTTTTTATCTTTTTAGTCCATTTTCGTGATCTAGGTTGTAGACAAGTAACTGAGAAATCTGATGTACTGAGCTTGATACAGATGGTGTGTCTATTTTATTTTAAAGGTAATATTTGATGTCTAAAGTTAAAGGTAACGTTAAGTGGTTCAACGAATCTAAAGGTTTTGGTTTTATCACTCCAGAAGATGGTAGCAAAGATGTATTTGTTCACTTTTCTGCGATTATGGGCGATGGTTTCAAAACCTTAGCTGAAGGCCAAAAAGTGGAATTTGAAATTACTGAAGGTGCTAAAGGCCCATCTGCTGCTAACGTTATTCCTCTGTAATTTTTATAATTAAGATTAAAACGAACAGCTGAAAACTCGCGCTAGTTATCTAGGGCGAGTTTTTTTATTGCAATAGATAAAAAAATGCCTGATGTAAATCAGGCATTTTTTGTTTATACGTTAAATAATGGAGGCTATTTAACTTCCTCACCTTTAGCTTGTAAATCAGCATGGTAAGAAGAGCGAACGAATGGGCCGCAAGCAGCGTGAGTGAAGCCCATTGCCATGGCTTCTTCTTTCATCTCATCGAACTCAGCAGGACTAACATAGCGTTTAACCGGTAAGTGATGGCGGCTTGGTTGTAGGTATTGGCCTAGTGTAAGCATCGTTACGCCATGGCGACGTAAGTCGTGCATAACCTCGATAATTTCTTTATTGGTTTCACCAAGACCAACCATTAACCCTGATTTAGTTGGGATATCGGGATGGGCTTCTTTAAATTTTTCGAGTAATTTTAAAGACCATTCATAATTAGCACCAGGGCGAACTTGACGGTAAACACGTGGTACGTTTTCAAGGTTATGGTTAAACACATCAGGTGGTGTCGCGGTTAAAATTTCTAATGCGCGATCCATACGGCCACGGAAATCAGGAACAAGCGTTTCAATTTTAATCGATGGGCTTTTTTCACGAATAGCGCTAATGCAATCAGCAAAGTGCTGTGCTCCGCCATCACGTAGATCATCTCGGTCAACTGACGTAATGACGACATAGCGTAATGCCATATCTTTAATAGTCTGTGCTAATTTCTCAGGCTCATTGGCATCTGGTGCATTTGGACGGCCATGAGCAACATCACAGAATGGGCAGCGGCGGGTACAGATAGCCCCTAAAATCATAAAGGTCGCAGTACCATGGTTAAAGCACTCCGAGAGATTAGGGCATGACGCTTCTTCACAAACAGAATGCAGCCCATTTTTGCGCATGGCTGCTTTAATGCCTTGAATACGAGTGGAGTCAGCAGGAAGCCTAATTTTCATCCAGTCAGGTTTACGTAGAATTTCTTCTCGTTCAGTCACAACGTTTTTGACAGGGATCAGCGCCATTTTGTCGGCGTCACGATATTTAATTCCGCGTTCTATCTGAATTGGTTTACTCATAATATGACGGTTCCAGTTATCTTTTATGCTGATGGATAAGTGATAATTCTAAATAAAACCAAATGAAGGCTGTTATCCATTCATTAAAATATTTTTTAAAAATGTTAAAAAATTATAGCATTATTATTGAACAATATGAAATCCCAGTGTGTCACAGAATTGACGAATTAGCACAGGCTGAACATCAGATAATGATACTTTGGGAGCAAGATCACTAACCTGAGTCATCTTTAATTCACTGTAACCACAAGGGTTTATGCGATTAAAGGGTTCAAGATCCATATCAATATTCAAAGCGAGACCATGAAAAGAACAACCTTGCCTTATGCGTAATCCAAGAGAACAAATTTTGTCGCCATTCACATAGACACCAGGGGCATCAGGGCGAGGATACGCTGCAATATTAAAGTGGGCAAGGGTATTCACGACGGTATTTTCCAGTGCGGTGACGAGTTCTCTAACACCAATTTTATTGCGCTTTAAGTCGAGCATCACGTACATCACTTGCTGGCCTGGCCCATGGTAGGTGACTTGGCCACCACGATCGCTTTGAATAACAGGGATATCACCGGGGGCCAGTACATGCTCAGCTTTTCCGGCTTGGCCTTGAGTAAACACGCGAGGGTGTTCAACCAACCAAATTTCATCACAGGTTTCGGGGGTACGACACCCTGTAAATTGGTGCATCGCATCAGATACCTGTTGATACGGCGTTATCCCTAATTGACGTATGATTATCGTTCTTTCTGACAATGTTTTAACATCCACCTGAAAAATTGAGTACTTAGTATAACGCTGGTAGGAGGTGAGTGCTAGTTTTGTCATGTTATAGATATGTTAGCGCGACTCTTTTGAGTGGAGTATGAAAAAGGTAAGAATTTGGATAAGTTTGTATTTTTAGGTTTGGGAATTGATATGAAAAGTTATTTCTCATTAGGCATTTTGATGAAAAACTTATTTTATTTGTACTATCAGCAAGAAAAAATAATTATAAGGCTCTGTAGTGCAGAATAAATAAAAAACTACACCTTAATCGGTTATGGTTAACCTTTGGGATGTAGTTTATTTTTACAGAAATTAAAGTACAACTTTAACTAATTCTAATGCACCTAATTCACTATACAAAGTTTCCACTTGTTCTATATGGGTGGCATTGATAGTAATAGAAACGGAGTGATAATTCCCCTTGCTGCTCGGTTTTACGTCTGGAGAGTAATCCCCCGGAGCATGACGTTGTATCACTTCAATCACTTGATCAACCAGTTCAGGCTGTGCCAAGCCCATCACTTTGTAGGTTAATGGGCATGGGAACTCAAGCAGTTCACCTAATTTCGTTTTCATGGGCACTCCTAATTTTTAAATTGGGCTGCTGGCTGAAAAAGATTGGCTGGTATTAAACCAGCCAATGAGAGGTATTCATCCAACAAACATTTCGATACTTACTATATGGGGATGACTTATTTTAGTTTCAAGTCTTAACCAAACCAACGGTGGAAGAGTAATTTAATATAGTCAATTAACCGACTGAAAAAGCCACCTTCTTCAACATCTTTTAATACTGCTAAAGGGTGCTGCTCGATAATTTTACCATCAAGTTGGAAGCTAATGGTACCGACTTGCTGACCTTTGGTTAAGGGAGCTTCTAGCTCAGTTGTAGATAGCTCATAACTGGCTTTTAAATCTTTTAAGCGACCTCGTGGGATGGTGAGGTATAAATCTTCAGTGACACCTAATTTTACTTCATTTTCATCACCAAACCAGACTGGCACACTGGCAAAATCCACATTGGCTTGTAATGGTTTAACAGTTTCATAAAAGCGGAAACCGTAAGTGAGTAACTTTTTACTTTCGGCATCACGGCCTTTGCTGCTTTTACCTCCCATAACAACAGAGATCAGGCGCATATCACCTTCGGTTGCTGAGGCAACAAGGTTATAGCCCGCGGCATTAGTATGACCGGTTTTTATGCCATCAACAGCAAGGCTCTTATCCCACAATAGGCCATTACGGTTTGTTTGGCGGATATTGTTAAAGGTAAACTCTTTTTCTTTATAGATTGCGTACTCTTCAGGCACATCACGTACGAGTGCTTGCCCAATAAGCGCCATATCACGGGCTGAGCTATATTGGCCTTCGGCATCTAAACCATGAACGGTTTGAAAATAGGTATTTTTCAGCCCTAATTTGTTTACATAGCCATTCATTAATTGAACAAAGTTGGCTTGGTCACCCGCAATATAGTCGGCCATAGCAACACAAGCGTCGTTACCTGATTGCAAGTTAATACCACGAGTTAATTGAGACACGCTAACACGGTCGCCAGGTTTTAAGAACATCAATGATGAGCCTTTAAACACTGGATTACCGGTAGCCCACGCATCATTTCCGACCGTGACGATATCATTTTCACCAATTTTACCTGACTTAATTGCTTGACCAATAACATAGCTGGTCATCATTTTTGTCAAACTCGCAGGATCGCGGCGTTGGTCGGCATTACTTTCAGCGAGAACTTTCCCTGAATTATAATCAATTAAGATATAAGCTTCTGCATCAATAGCGGGTGCCGCAGGAATTGATGTATTCGGGAAGGTTTCATTAGCATTCGCAATATTCGCAGTCATAAGAAGGAGTGCGGAGCCCAGCACTGTATGACGCACGATGCGTGATGGAGCGACATTATTCATGGTTTTACCATTACATCCGAAATTCGGTTAACACAAGGAGGCGCAGTTTAGCAAAAGAATAGGATAAGAAAAAAGCCACTTTTGCACTGTACCAATGATTTTTTTGTCAGTTTAACATTGCCTAACTTTAGGTTGCATCAAATGTAACGGAGCAACCTAAAGTTACGTTGTACTAAGGCGCAACGACCATTGACGATTGATTTTTTTCAGACTGTAAACGGCCTTGAACCTCAAC
Organism: Providencia sp. PROV130; assembly: GCF_028482225.1. NCBI lineage: Bacteria > Pseudomonadati > Pseudomonadota > Gammaproteobacteria > Enterobacterales > Morganellaceae > Providencia > Providencia sp. PROV130. The sequence continues at coordinate 27,159 of NZ_JAMPQC010000029.1, forward strand.
GGCTTGTTGCCTTGTACTAAATGGTCCTAACTGTACTCGGTAAATACCATTATAAGGTTGTAGCCGCCCAGGAACATTAAACTGTGTTTTCAATTCATTCAGCATATTTTGTGCATTGGTTTGGCTACTAATGGCGCCTGCTTGAACGAGAAAACCACGCTCAGGAACCACTTCTTTCGTTGTTGTTGGTGGTGGCGTTGGTGTTTGTAAGCTCATATCAGGCATCGTAGGCTGCATCGGCTCTTTTGGCTGCTGAACGGGCAATGTATTTTCTGGCGTTGGCAAGTTCTCCATCACAGGGGTACCCATTGGGCCAGAACCTAATTGTGGGCGCCCCGGCAATGCATAGCTTTGTTTCACAAAATTAGAGCCAACGGTTCCAGTTCCTGACAAAGTGCCATCTTGAGCGACTTGAATGGCATCAATTTTAATTTTTGTCGTCGGCATTAAATTCAGGCGGTCAGCGGTTGCGCGTGACACGGCAATACTTTTTCCTGGCGTATAAGGCCCACGGTCATTAACACGCACGACCATCATCCGGCCATTCATCATGTTGGTGATACGGACATAGCTAGGGATCGGTAACGTTGGGTGAGCAGCAGTTAATTCCACTGGATTAACTCGTTCACCAATCGCAGTCATATTTCCTGCAGACTCGGCACCATAAATAGACGCATAACCCACTTGGCTAAATTGTGATGGGTCGCGTACGATTTGGTACTGTTGACCATTGCGTGAGTAATCATTATTTGCAGTTGGATGATACGGCTCATAATGAGGCTCTGCACCTAATACATCTTGAGTGGGTACATTGGTTGGCACTTGGGCTGGTTGTTTAACATCTTCTGTCACACAGCCACTAAGTAGCGCGGCAGTGACGCCAAGCATTATCCATTGTAAACGCATACTAAGCCTCATTTTATAAACTTTTGGAAAGGAATTTTCGGTGTGTATGTATCGACATGATAATACCGAATCCAGCCATTAAAACAATCAAAGCGGAGCCCCCGTAGCTCACTAAAGGAAGGGGAACACCAACCACCGGTAATATACCACTGACCATACCGATATTCACAAATACATAGACAAAAAGGATTAAAATCAAACCACCAACCATAACCCGACCAAAAGTATTTTGTGCACTAGCAGCAATATAAAGCCCACGAATAATCAATAAAAGGTATAGGCCAAGTAAAATAAGCACGCCGACTAAGCCAAGTTCTTCTGCTAACACAGCAAAAATAAAGTCAGTATGCCTTTCTGGTAAAAATTCAAGCTGTGATTGCGTGCCATGCAACCAACCTTTGCCCATTAATCCACCAGAACCAATCGCAATTTTTGATTGGATAATATGGTAACCGGCTCCTAGTGGATCAGTTTCTGGGTCTAATAACATCATGACACGGGCTCTTTGATAGCCATGCATTAAAAAGAACCACAGTAGTGGAATAAAGGCGGCGAGCGCAATGGCGGCAACTGCAATAAGCCGCCAACTCATTCCAGCAAGGAACAAAACGAATAAGCCAGAAGCTGCAACTAAAATCGAGGTACCAAGGTCTGGTTGTGCAGCCACTAGTAATGTTGGTACAAAAATCAATACGAGCGCAATTAATGTATTTTTGAATGAAGGAGGGCAGAGGTCTCGGTTCATGAAACGAGCGACCATTAAAGGGACGGCAATTTTTGCAATTTCAGAGGGTTGGAATCGAATAAAACCCAAGTCTAACCAGCGCTGAGCTCCTTTACTTATTTGCCCAAAGACATCAACAAAAACCAGTAAAATAACGCAGAAGATAAACAGGTGGGGCGCCCAACTTTCATACATTCTAGGGGGGATCTGCGCCATCACTATCATGACGATGAAACCTGTCGCTATCTGCCCTAATTTACGCTCCATCATTTCAGGATCTTGGCCACTCGCACTCCACATAATAAATGCGCTGTATGCAAGTAATGCGACAATAATTAGCAGCATAGGCACATCTATATGCAGACGTGAGGATAACGAAATTTTTTTCTTATCGTCTGTCATATTCTTTATAGCTCATTGTTATTCTTAGGATTATGCATCAGCGATCTTCTCCTGCATTGGTTGCTGACACCGCAACTTCAGTACGGTTATCACCAAGAAGAACGTGGTCAAATATTTGCCGCACAATATCACCAACTGCTGGGCCCGCGCCCCCGTTTTCCAGAATAATTGCAACGGCAATCGTGGGTTTATCATACGGAGCATAAGCAATCATCAATTTGTGGTCACGGAGGTGTTCAGCAAGTTTACTGGCATTATAGGTTTCATAGCTGAAGACCTGCGCAGTACCCGATTTTGCTGCCGCTTTATAAGGGGTACCAATGAAACTACGGCGCCCAGTACCATTCGGTGCATTGGCGACACCGTACATTCCATGCTTCGCTAGCTCCCAAAAACCGGAATTAATATCACCAATTTGTTTGGTTTCTTTGTCTTCATAAGGCACCATGGCATTACCCAATTTTGTGCCGTAAAGCAAATGTGGGGTTTTAACTTGGCCATCATTGATTAATGTCATTAATGCTTTTGACATTTGAATTGGCGTTGCTGTCCAATAGCCTTGCCCGATCCCAACTGGAATAGTATCACCTTGATACCAAGGCTTTTTATAGCGTTTTTGTTTCCATTCACGGGTTGGCATGATACCAGAACGCTCTTCTGCAAGGTCAATTCCAGTATAATCACCAAAACCAAAACGGCTCATCCATTCAGAAATACGGTCAATCCCCATATCATAAGCGACTTGGTAGAAGAAGGTATCCGCAGATTCAATAATGGATTTTGATACATTGAGTTTGCCGTGTCCCCAACGTTTCCAGTCACGGTAACGCTTTTCCGAACCGGGTAATTGCCACCAACCAGGGTCAAAAATGGTTGTATTGGGGGTAATTACTTTTTCACTTAATGCCGCAACAGAAATAAAGGGTTTTACTGTCGATGCAGGGGGATATAGCCCTTGAGTTGTTCGGTTAATCAGCGGTCTGTCAGGGTTATTTAATAATGCTTGATAATCTTTATTTGAGATACCGTTTACAAACAAGTTAGAGTCATAACTTGGATTAGACACCAGAGCCAAAATTTCGCCATTACGTGGGTCAGTGACCACAACGGCTGCACGGCTAGTGGTTAACAGTTTTTCGATATAAATTTGTAATTCGAGGTCAATAGTGAGGTAGATATCTCGACCTGCTTGCGGTGGTTGCTCATGAAGTTGGCGGATCACGCGACCGCGGCTATTCACTTCAACTTCTTCATAACCAGTTTTACCGTGTAAGATATCTTCATAATAACGCTCAATACCTAATTTACCGATATCATGGCTAGCAGCATAATTAGGTAATAAACCTTCTTTATCAAGACGTTCAACATCTTTGTCATTGATTTTCGCCACATAACCAATCACATGAGTTAATGCAGAACCATATGGGTAAGAGCGTCGTTGGTAACTTTTGACTTCTAAGCCGGGAAAACGGTACTGATTAACGGCAAAACGAGCAACTTGAACTTCGTTGAGCTGAGTTTTCAATGCAATAGAGGTAAACCGACGTGAGCGCTTACGCTCTTTTTCAAAATTAGTAATGTCTTCGTCAGTTAAATCTACCACATTACGAAGGTTATCTAAGGTTTCTTGCAGATTACTGACTTTTTCGGGCACGATTTCTAGCTGGTAAAACGTGCTATTAAGGGCGAGTTGAGTCCCTCGGCGGTCATAAATAATCCCACGGCTTGGTGCGATAGGCACCAATTTGATTCGGTTATCATTTGACCGTGTTTGATAATCTTCATGACGAACAATTTGCAAGTGATACAAATTGGTCACAAGAATAGATGTTAAAATGACAATCACACCGAAGGCGATAAGCGCTCGGCGGATAAATAAAACTGATTCAGCGGTATGGTCGCGAAAAGGGGTGCGTTGTGTTTTCATCCCATTGCCATTTTGAACATATTTAAACCTGACTATTCCCTGTGATAAGGGTGGTTAGTCGTAATACTCCATGCGCGATAAAGACTCTCGGCAACAAGGACACGAACCAGTGGATGAGGTAGCGTAAGTGGTGATAGTGACCAACTTTGCTCTGCCGCTGCCTTACAAGCGGGTGAAAGACCCTCGGGACCACCGATTAATAAGCTGACATTACGGCCATCTTGTTTCCATTTATCGAGTTGTACGGCAAGTTTTGGGGTGTCCCAACGATCGCCTGGAATATCCAAGGTGACGATGCGATTTCCTTTACCTACGGCTGCGAGCATTAATTCGCCTTCTTTTTCTAGAATGCGTTTTATATCTGCATTTTTCCCACGTTTTCCTGCAGGAATTTCCGTTAATTCAAATGGCATATCTTTAGGAAAACGATGGAGGTAATCCATAAAGCCGGTCTGGACCCAGTCCGGCATTTTTGTTCCAACGGCAATGAGCTGTAATTTCAAACTCAGCTCCAGAGCTTTTCTAATTCATACATACGACGACTTTCATCTTGCATAATATGAACAATGGCATCGCCAAGGTCGACGACTATCCAATCAGAAATACCTTGTCCTTCAACACCTAATGGCATTAAACCATTTTTACGGCAAGCTTCGATTAACCTGTCAGCGACTGACATCAAATGGCGACTTGATGTCCCTGTACAGATGATCATCTGATCGGTAATACTTGATTTCCCTTGAACATCGATAGTAATGATATCTTCTGCTTTAGCATCATCAAGCTGATCGATAATAAATTGTTGGAGTTCAGTTCCTTGCAAAAGGTTCACCTTTTATTCAAATAAACAGAATATCACGTTAAACACTGTTTGTAGTTTGTAGATAAAATAATCGCTGATAACAAAGTAAACATATTAACAGCCCTGCTATTTTACCCTAGATTTTAAGAAAAATCGGCTAAATTATTTTTTATTCATCGTGGAGTGAAATTTATAGGGATATCCGTACATTTGAGCAAGAAGTTTGTGCTAACTTTACAAAATAACGCTAAAAACTGTACTCCTGACAAATATTTTATAATGAGATGTGTATTGTGCAAATAACTAAACCAAAAGTTTTTATATTTGAAGGAATTAATCATCTACCCGCTAATATTCATCGACAGGTGAATTCTATGGTTGAATTTGTAACGAGCCTCACCCATGAGGGGATGCAAAATAAAGTTAATGGTATTATTTGCTCTAGACAGCAACTAGCTAAATTACAAGGGTTATTCCCAGCGAATATTCCGACATTAACGGATGATAAGCTACAAGATATAGCGTCTTGGGATTGCTTTCTGACGAAATTGTATACGATACAAAGATTAGACGGTTTATATAACGAGCTAACACATCACAATATGATTCAATTTCATAGTTGTCATAAATATCTCATCATGGCGTATTCCCCTATTGGCTATCAGTATACGGGACGCTTAGTGGCGAATATTAGTAGTACTACTGACCTTATGTGCTTTTTAAATCAATATAAAGCCTGTTTAATGGAAATATTGGCGGCAGTGCCAGCAAAAAATATTGAAGTTAATGCGCTGAACCATATGCAAGGCTATTTCAAACATAAAGCCACGAAAGATGAGAAAAAACGCTTATCATGGCTGATTAATGACTATTTAGCGGGTAATTTACCACTAAACAGGCCATTAGAGATGATGAAGCAATTGCTTGTTCAATACCCAGACAACTATTTAATGCAGCAAGTTATTTTTGAGCCATATCCTAATAGTTGTTCAATAAGAGAGATCCCTTATTGTTGGTAAAGGTGCTGTTGATGAATATATTGCAAAACCGCATCTGGAATTAATTCGTGACAAGAGTCGCCTGAGCTTAATTTTTCGCGGATCTCTGTTGCAGAGATATTTACCAATGGGGTATCCCCAATAAAAATGTACCCATTGGCCGCTTGGTTTAAAGCAATTGGGTCTGTTGTTTGATGTTCTAATAACCAGTTTTGCATTATAGGGTCGGAAAATTGAGTGGCATATCCTGGACGCGAACAGACTAATAGATGGCAGTTATCTAGAATTCGATCCCACCCGTACCATTTATTAATCGACAATAAAGAATCTTGACCAATAATAAACGCAAGCGGCTTTTCCGCCCCCATTTCTTGGCGTAATTCGGCCAGTGTTTCGATTGTATAAGAAGGGCTATTTTTCGCTAATTCACGCGTATCGATAGCAAATAAAGGGGTATCTTGTGTTGCTAACTTCACCATTTCTAAACGTTGTGCTGGTGTTGCTTCTGGCTGTGGGCGATGGGGAGGAACGTGGTTAGGTAGCAAGATCACTTTTTCGAGGCCAACTTGTTGGGCAAGGGCTTGTACAGGGCGTAAATGGCCAAAGTGAATGGGGTCGAATGTCCCGCCGAATAATGCTAGCAAGTTATGTTGTTTTGAAAATGAATTACTCATGAATAAAATTCTCTGCAAATGCTTTACCGCATAATAGCATAGACAGTGTTTGCAGGTCAGGCCATGGCGAATGGCTAAAATCTTGTTTAATATTGATTTCTGCTTGCGTTAATAACATTAATGCAGATTGCAATTGATGCAATGTTAAGCGTTGTAAGGCTTCCGTGAGCACACCTCGGCGGTTTTGCCATACTTTGTGTTGATCAAATAATGTTTTTAATGGGGTTGTTGCAGATTGGCGTTTCAATGTAATTAGCAGCATCAGATCGCGTTGGATTGAGCGCAATAAAATAACGGGCTCAACATCCTCTTGTTGCAGTTGCTCTAAAATATGCCAAGAACGGCGCGACTTACCAGCCAATAGGGCATCAACCCAATGATAGGGCGTAAAATGCGCTGAATCATTCACGGCACTTTCGACGCGAGGGTAGGTAAGTTTACCATCTGGATAAAGCAGGGATAGCCGTTCAAGCGCTTGCGCTAAACCAAGTAAATTCCCTTCATAACAGTAGCAAAGTAGTTGGTTAGCTTCGGCTTCTAAAGAAAGCCGCATACTGTAGGCGCGTTTAGAAACCCATTGTGGTAACCGTTGATATTCAGGGGTCAGGCAACTGATATAAATGGCATCTTGGCTAATTGCTTTAAACCAAGCACTGTTTTCTTGTGCTTTCGTGAGTTTATGGCCGCGTAACACAAGAAGCAGGTCTGAATGGAGTAGCTGCGCCAGTTGATTCAACTTTTCTGCCATGGCGGCGTTAGGGCCATTTTCAGGTAACAGCAGAGTGAGTGTTTGGCGGCTAGCAAACAGGCTTAAAGCTTGACAGAGACTAAAAATTTCATCCCAGTCAGTATTTTGCTCAAGAGAAAACGAAAAATGCTCTTCAAAGCCTTGTTCTTGTGCAGCTTTGCGGACGGCATCTTGGCTTTCTTGAAGAAGAAGGGGCTCATTGCCCCAAATTAAATAGCGGCCTCTTAGAGACTCTTGTAACGAAGAGGCCAGCTGCTCAGGGTAGATACGCGTCATTATAGTTGAGTATTCGCATCAGCCGCTTGGTTTTTTGCCTTCTCAAGTTCTGCTGAATGAACAAGCAATAATTTACGCACAATATTACGTGCAGCTTGTTCTTGCATTTCTTGACTTACAATTTCTTTTTCAGCATCTTTCGCAAGCGCTTCTAAAGGGTTGTCGGAGAAAGTACGTTCAACACGGCTTTGTAAAGGATAGATAGCTCCATCAGGCATCAACACTTGCACATTCATTACCAGTGTTAATTGTTTCTCTGCCGCTTTACCATCTTGATAAACGGACACAGTTTCAGTATTTTCATTAGAGCTCAGAACTTTCAAAATGGGAACATCGGCTCTTCCCGTTTCAAGAATGGTCACGTTATTGAGCCGCAGTTGTTCCCTAAGCGCCCTTGTAAGGTAGCTATATGGGTCACTTGAACTTAGCTGCAATGTTCTCAGTTCTTCAGGAATTTGAGTTGTTCCTTGAAGACGAAAACCGCAACCTGCGGTGACCAGCACCGCTAGGCTCAAAAATAATGTTATCAGATAATGCACCTGGCCTCCTTATCAGCCAATAACCTAATATTAACCTACAACAAGGTTAAGCAATTTGCCTGGGACATAGATTACTTTGCGGATGCTAACACCTTCAAGGTATTTCGCTACGCTCGGTTCATTTTTTGCCATATCTAGGACAAACTCTTGGTTTGCATCAGCCGGAACGGTAATGCGACCACGAACCTTGCCATTAACTTGAACGACGACCAGTTTGGTATCGTCAATCATGGCTTTTTCATCAGCAACAGGCCATTGTGCGAAATCGATGTCTGTTTGGTGACCGAGCGCTTTCCACATTTCAAAGCAAGCGTGTGGAATGATTGGAGATAGCATCAGTGTGATTGCTTCGAGAGACTCTTGCACTAATGCACGGTCTTGCTCAGTTTCTTGTGGTGCACGAACTAATTTGTTCAAGAACTCCATGATAGCGGCAATCGCAGTGTTAAATGCATAACGACGACTGAAATCATCGGAGACTTTCGCGATTGTTTTGTGCAGGTCACGACGTAAGTCTTTTTGTTCAGGTGTTAATGCGCTGATATCTAAAGGCGAAGTTGCACCTTTTTGTGAATGCTCATGCACTAAACGCCAAACGCGACGCACGAAGCGGTTAGCACCTTCAACGCTGGATTCTTGCCACTCAAGGGTTAACTCTGGTGGAGCAGCGAACATCATAAACAGACGAACGGTATCCGCACCGTATTTTTCGACCATTAATTGAGGGTCAATACCGTTGTTTTTCGACTTAGACATTTTGCTCATACCGGTATACACCAGTTCATGGCCTTCATTGTCTACCGCTTTAGTTATACGGTTTTTGTCGTCACGTTCAACAATGGCATCGGCTGGGGAAACCCAAACACGTTGGCCATCGCTACCTGTGTAGTAGAATGCATCAGCCAGCACCATGCCTTGGCACAGTAAGCGTTTTGCTGGTTCATCAGAGTTGACCAGCCCTGCATCACGCATCAACTTATGGAAAAAGCGGAAATACATTAAGTGCATGATGGCGTGTTCGATACCACCAATATATTGGTCAACCGGTAACCAGTAGTTTGCTGCCTCAGGGTCTAACATGCCGTCGTCATATTGCGGGCAGGTATAACGTGCATAGTACCAAGAAGATTCCATAAAGGTATCGAAGGTATCGGTTTCACGTAACGCAGGTTGACCATTAATAGTCATTTTGGCCCATTCAGGATCTGCTTTAATCGGGCTTGTAATACCGTTCATTACGACATCTTCTGGCAAAATGACAGGTAACTGATCTTCAGGAACCGGAACCACAGTGCCATCTTCCAATGTTGCCATTGGGATTGGGGCACCCCAGTAACGTTGACGTGAAACACCCCAGTCACGTAAGCGGTAGTTTACCTTGCGTTGACCAGCACCCAGAGCAACGAGTTTATCTGAAATAGCATTGAACCCCGCTTGGTGGCCTAATCCACTGAATTCACCTGAGTTAATCAGTGCATTTTTCTCAGTCATCGCTTCTTGGGATAAATCAGGCTCGTTGCCATCAGCATCGGCAATAACCGCTTTGATGGGTAAGTTGTATTTGTGGGCGAATTCCCAGTCACGTTGGTCGTGAGCAGGAACGGCCATAACTGCGCCAGTACCGTATTCCATTAAAACAAAGTTAGCGACCCAAATTGGCAGTTTTTCTTGGGTTAATGGATGAATAACGAATAAGCCGGTTGCCATGCCTTTTTTATCCATGGTGGCCATATCCGCTTCCGCAGTTTTGGTGTTACGGCACTCATCGATAAATTGGGCTAATTCAGGGTTATTTGTCGCGGCTTCTTTAGCCAGAGGGTGACCTGCTGCAACAGCCACATAAGTTGCCCCCATAAAGGTATCAGGGCGAGTGGTATAGACTGTTAAGGTTTCATCACGGTCTGCAACATTGAATGTGATCTCAGTCCCTTCGGAGCGGCCGATCCAGTTGCGCTGCATGGTTTTGACTTGCTCTGGCCAGTCATCTAATTTGTCGAGGTCGTTGAGCAGCTCTTCTGCGTAGTCGGTAATTTTAATAAACCACTGAGGGATTTCTTTGCGCTCAACAGGGGTATCACAACGCCAGCAGCAACCATCAACCACTTGTTCATTCGCCAAAACAGTTAAGTCGTGAGGGCACCAGTTTACCGCAGAAGTTTTTTTGTACACTAAACCTTTTTCATACAGTTTAGTAAAGAACCATTGTTCCCAACGGTAATATTCAGGAGTACAAGTGGTAACTTCACGATCCCAATCGTAACCGAAGCCGAGCATTTTCAGCTGGTTTTTCATGTAATCGATATTAGCGTAAGTCCATGGCGCAGGCGCAGTATTATTTTTAACCGCAGCACCTTCAGCTGGCAGGCCAAACGCATCCCAACCAATTGGTTGAAGAACGTTTTTCCCCAACAAACGTTGGTAACGAGAGATAACGTCACCCATGGTGTAGTTACGTACGTGGCCCATGTGTAGTCGACCAGAAGGGTAAGGTAGCATGGACAGGCAATAGTATTTTTCTTTGCTGTTGTCTTCTGTCACTTTGAAAGTTGCTTTTTCATCCCAGTGACGCTGTACTTTAGGCTCTATATCTTCTGGACGATATTGTTCTTGCATGGCACCGATAATCCTATGGTGAATAAAGGCTACATCTGTAGCGTGAATGTCTTTCTTAATTGAGATCCGCATAGCATAGCGGATCTAGACCGAAAACAACAATAGTTGATTAGCTGAACCTAATAGGGGGAAGCTGGATATTGTTTTTCGGGGAACGGATCAGGATATTTAACGCTGATAGCCAAACAACTTAACTAAAAAACCAGTGAAATGGTAGTGGTTTCGTGAACTATTTCAAATTCAGCAAGTTGTTGTTGATTTATTCGCTTAGGCAATACTTATAGTGCAACAATATTGACCTGCATGAATGTGTGTTAAGGCTAGGGAGCCTAGTGGCTCCCTGAGAAAGATTAATGGAGAATTTTTGCGAGGAAATCTTTTGCACGATCAGATTGCGGGTTAGCAAAAAAGTCTTCTTTTTTACTGTCTTCAACAATCTTGCCTTCATCCATAAAAATAACGCGATTAGCCACTTTTTTGGCGAAGCCCATTTCATGGGTCACCACCATCATGGTCATGCCTTCATTGGCTAATTCAACCATAACATCAAGGACTTCATTGATCATTTCTGGGTCTAGTGCTGAAGTGGGTTCATCAAATAACATTGCTATTGGGTCCATACACAGCGCTCGAGCGATAGCGACACGTTGCTGCTGCCCCCCTGAAAGCTGAGCTGGGAATTTATTGGCATGGCTGGATAAACCCACGCGTTCCAATAATTTCAAACCTTTTGCTTCAGCTTCTTTTTTATCGCGGTTTAATACTTTAACTTGCGCCAATGTCAGATTTTCAATAATCGACAAATGAGGAAATAGCTCGAAGTGTTGGAATACCATCCCAACTTTAGAGCGAAGTTTTGCAAGGTCAGTTTTTTTGTTATTAACTTGAATATCATTCACAAAAATCTCACCCTGTTGAATTGGTTCTAAACCATTCACTGTTTTTATTAATGTGGATTTACCAGAACCAGATGGCCCGCACACAACCACAACTTCACCTTTTTTAACTTCAGTTGTGCAGTCTGTAAGCACCTGAAATTGGCCATACCATTTGGATACATTTTTCAGGGTTATCATGAAACAGTCCTTTTCTTAAGATAATTCACTAACATAGAAGCGCCAAAACTGACAATAAAGTACACCAGACCCGCAAACAGTACCATCTCTACTTGTGTCCCATCACGCTCACCAATATTGGTGGCAGTACGGAAAAAGTCTGTCAAACTGAGTACATACACGAGGGATGAGTCCTGGAACAGAACAATTCCTTGAGTTAACAACAGTGGCACCATGGCTTTAAAGGCTTGCGGTAATACTACGAGCCGCATGGTTTGCATATTTGTCATTCCCAAAGCTAACGCTGCAGAGGCTTGCCCTCGTGAAATACTTTGAATACCAGCACGAATAATTTCAGAATAATAAGCGGCTTCAAAAAGAGAGAAGGCTATCATTGCAGAAATTAAACGAATATCATTTTTTGGTGATAAGCCTAGAACATTTTGTAATAAGCTAGGAACGATTAAGTAGAACCACAGCAAAACCATAACCAACGGAATAGAACGGAATGTATTCACATACAAAGCCGCAAACCAGCTGATTGGCTTGAATGTGGATAACCGCATCACGGCCAAAACCGTTCCCCACAAAATTCCTACCACTATCGCGGTCAGTGTAATTTTCGCAGTGACAATGAAGCCATCGATTAAAAAGGGCATACTCGGAGCAATTGAGCTCCAATCAAATTCATACATCATTTTATCGCCCTCCAATGGTGCCTGGTAAGCGAACTTTGCGCTCTAATAACGTCATCAGAATCATGATAATGACGTTAATACCGACATAAGCTAATGTAATTGCGGTAAAGGATTCCCATGCGTGAGCAGAATAGTCCAATAGCTTTCCTGCTTGTGCCGCCATATCGACTAAGCCAATGGTTGACGCAATGGCTGAGTTTTTAACCAAGTTCAACATTTCTGAGGTCATTGGTGGCAAAATGACCCGATAGGCATTGGGTAATAGAACGTAGCGATAGGTTTGTGGCAAAGTGAGCCCCATTGCGAGTGCGGCACTTTTTTGCCCTCTAGGCAGTGACTGAATGGCTGCACGTACTTGCTCAGTCATTCGTGCTGCGGTAAATAACCCAAGGCAAAGCATTGAGGAAATAAAGAATTGGTAGTTAGGATCCAATTCCATTTTAAACCAATCCCCGATTGAACGAGGAAGAAGTTCTGGAATAACTAAATACCAAGTAAAAAATTGTACGATAAGCGGTACGTTACGGAATAACTCTACGTAAGCGGTGCCTAAAAAAGCTAAAAAACGGTTAGGTACAGTACGTAAAATACCGAAAAATGAACCAACTAGGAATGCGATGATCCAGGCGCAAATAGAAAGTGTTACGGTGACTTCGAGGCCAGATATTAACCACCCTAAGTAGGTGGTATTCCCAAATGGGGCTTCCTGAAGGAAAATCCCCCAATTCCAATTAATAGACATAATATTGACTTCCTGTGGGCAATGAAATTCCCGAATACTGTCGTAAAAGAGGATGCAAGGCGGGGAACGACCGCCTTGCAATTCTTACTTCAGTAATACCCTGTTTGTCTTTTTATTAGTTTAATGCTTTATCATTTGGTTCTTTAAATAAGGCTTTCATTTCATCGGACAACGTAAATTTCAGGTTCAGATTTTTCGGAGGAATAGGTTGGTTGAACCAGCGATCAAAGGATTTTTCAGCGACACCTGATGTTTGTGCATTCGCAATGGTTTCATCGATAAGCGCTTTAAATTGAGGGTCATCTTTACGTAACATACAGCCATAAGCTTCTTCGGTTTGCGGCTTGCCAACGATTTCCCAGATATCCGGTTTCTTCGCTTTTGCACGCTCACCTGCTAGCAACGCATCGTCCATCATAAAGGCAACAGCACGACCTGATTCTAAGGTACGGAACGAATCACCATGGTCTTTCGCGCTGATAATGCGCATTTTCATATTTTTTTCATCATTTAACTGATTCAATAGAATTTCAGACGTTGTACCTGAGGTCACGACGACATTTTTACCGGCTAAGTCAGCAAAGTCTTTCACACCAGAGTCACCTTTGGTGAGTAAGCGCGTCCCAACCACAAAGATTGTGTTAGAGAAAGCGGCTTGTTTTTGTCTTTCTACGTTATTAGTTGTTGAACCACATTCAAAATCAAATGTGCCATTTTGCAGGAGTGGAATACGGTTTTGTGATGTGATTGGAATGAGTTTGACTTGCAGATCAGGCATGTTTAATTTTTTCTTCACTGCATCAACAATGGCATTTGAATAATCCTGTGAGTAACCAACCACTTTCTGGCTATTATCATAGTAAGAGAAAGGTACGGAAGATTCACGATGACCAACAACTATTACACCGTTGTCTTTGATTTTTTTCAGAGTGCCGTTTAACTCTTCTGCTTGAACTGCGCAGGTTGCACCTAAAATCATCATCGATAATACAAGTTTACTTATACGCATAGTTACAACTCCTTTAGAACATCGGTGTAAACCCGTTGTAATTTTAAGGTGCTATCGCCAGATAACGCCTGAATTACTGTGGTTTCGTAGTGTTGTGTTTGCAAATATTTCGCAGATTTAGACAATCCCGCGATTATCCGCTATATGTTTTATTGTTGTTAAAAAGTAATTAAATTTGTTAATTAATGAAAACGAATTGTTTCAATTTCGGGAGCTGTCTCGCATATTATTTGGGTAATTTTTGAATTACCGCACTAACATGGTGATTTGCCATCTAAAATTGTCTTAAACTGATAATCACGCACTATTAAGGTGCAAGCTATCTTCGTTTCATGCCATATATTAGATAAAGCAATTTGCGTGCCTAGTTTTGGTAGAACTGCATTTTTGTTTACTGAAAAAGAGAGTGATATTTGTAAAGTTAGCTGATGGCACTTGTACGGAATGTTTTGCTGTGTAAGATGTAACCTCTATTTAACTTATAGATGGGGTAACGGTATTAGTCAAAGATTGGTTTTTATCGTTATGGTTATCAAAGTCGCATAATTAGTGTTATTTCAGGAAGTTATACCAAGATGCGCATGAACAGGCATTTAAAATTAGGTAAAGGATTAGTGATATTCGCCTGTCTGATGGTATTGGTTTGTATGAATCAACGTGCCGTCGGAGAGCGTCTGTTCGCCAATTTTTTTGTGCCAGATGTATTAGCGCAAGCACAAATTAATACAGGTACTCACGTTTCTTATATCGATCAATCACAGGTAAAACAAAGTGATAGCAGCGGTACACATCTTTCCAGCTGTGAACTGAGTGCTAAGTCATTAATGACTTTGCTACCTGCTGTTCTTGAACCATTCTTCTTCATGTTTCTTTCTTTGGCTGCGCTAACTTTATTTTGTACTAATCTATTTATATCTAGAGCAAATAATGAAGAGAAGCATGCCCCTCCAAGAGTCAGACGACACTTACAATTTTGTAATCTTCGGAATTAGCACACAACGGATAGGGACTCGTTTGTGTAATTTATTCTGGAGGAAACAATGCGTTTTTTAATTAATTCATTTTTTATATTTTTTGCACTATTTTCGAGCAGTTTACACGCTGCGGATACGGGGTGGTTGCAACCTGCGAATACGGGGTGGATGAACGATAACACTCCACGGCATGCGCAGGTCAGGTTATTAAGTTCGGCACAGGAAAATGGCAAAATTGACATTTTGCTCGACGTAAAACTTGATGACGGGTGGAAAACCTATTGGCGTTCGCCGGGTGAAGGCGGAGTCGCACCTGAAATTGTATGGTCATCTCCTGTTGAA
Source organism: Providencia sp. PROV130 (assembly GCF_028482225.1). Lineage (NCBI taxonomy): Bacteria > Pseudomonadati > Pseudomonadota > Gammaproteobacteria > Enterobacterales > Morganellaceae > Providencia > Providencia sp. PROV130. Next base: position 42,588 of record NZ_JAMPQC010000029.1, read on the forward strand.
TCAACCGATTGGCAATGGCCAACACCTGGTCGCTTTGATGTCGCGGGTGTTTCAACTCAAGGCTATATGGGAGATATTGTTTTCCCCATTACAGTCACAAGTAATGAAAAGCTCGATCAACTAGCAGGAATACTCACGTTATCAACCTGCAGTAATGTTTGTATTTTAACCGATTACCCGTTTGAGCTCGATTTAACAGAACCCGCTCCCGCCGACTTTACTTGGGCATTTAACCAAGCCAAAGGGGCGGTTCCTCCATCAAGTGGTTTAGTGGAGCAAACCAAAGTTGGCTTTGCCAATGATAAGCTAATCATTGAGTTACAAAAAAGCACAGGAAGCTCTTGGGAACAACCGAACATTTTCACTGATGTGGTTGAAGGCGCTGCATTAGGCGTACCTGTAATAGAGATAACGGGCAATCATTTAACAGCAACAATAGATGTTGGTGATGATTGGGGAGGCGAGTCTCCTGATTTAACTGGTAAAACAGTTTCTTTTGTGGTTGCAGATGGCGACATTTCCCAGCAAATTAGCCATCAAGTGAGTACATTTACTGGCACAATAGCATCAAAGGTGAGTGGTGCTTCGTTATGGCAGGTGATGCTATTTGCCCTTTTGGGAGGCTTGATCCTTAATCTAATGCCATGCGTTTTACCTGTGTTAGCGATGAAACTTGGCTCTGTATTGATGGTGCCTCATGGTGAGCAAAATACTATTCGTCGTCAGTTTTTATTGTCATCTCTCGGTATTTTAGTTTCCTTTTGGTTACTGGCGCTATTGATGACGTTATTACGAGTCGGTCAACAAGCTGTCGGTTGGGGTATTCAGTTCCAAAACCCGTGGTTTATCGGTTTTATGGTATTGGTAACAGCGCTATTTACTGCAAATTTATTTGGCTTATTTGAAATTAACTTAGGTAGCAAGGCCAATACACGCTTGGCAACAGCTGGGGGGCATGGTAGCAGCGGTCATTTTTGGCAAGGGGTATTCGCGACATTATTGGCAACACCTTGCTCTGCACCATTTTTGGGCACAGCCGTAGCATTTGCACTGGCTGCACCAATGGAAGAGTTGTGGTTGATCTTCACCGCATTAGGTATCGGTATGAGTTTACCGTGGTTACTGATCGCTGCTTTTCCGGCTATCTCTCGCTTACTACCAAAACCAGGTATGTGGATGCTGAAATTACGCGCCATACTAGGGTTAATGATGCTGGTATCTAGCTTATGGTTAATTAGCTTATTAATACCACATTTTGGTGTGCCTACTTCGACGGCGATTGCTGTCATTTTCTTAGTATTATTAGTTGTTTTTATCGCGATAAAACGAGGTGTAAGGGCGGCCATCTTACCATTCATATTATTTGCCGCTTTTGCTGGTGGGTTTGCTTGGATGACGCAAGAACAGCATTCCGGTAGTCGCTCTCTTGTTAAAGATACTGTGAATTGGCAACCATTAACTGAACAAGCTATTACGACTGCACTGGCGGATAACAAGCGCGTCTTCATTGATGTTACCGCGGAATGGTGCGTGACGTGTAAGGCAAATAAATACAATGTACTACTAAGAGATGATATCCAACAGCTACTTAGTGAACCTGATGTTGTTGCTTTACGTGGTGATTGGACCAAACCTTCACCTGAAATTACGGCATTTTTACAAAAACGTGGGCAGGTCGCTGTTCCATTTAATCAAATTTATGGCCCTAACTTGGCCGAAGGCGAAGTACTGTCAACAATACTTGACCGTGAATCGCTAATATCCGTTATGAATCAGGCCAAAGGAGCCACAAAATGAAAAAAACAATCTTAGCCGTTTTATTTTCGTCGCTAATGATGGGGTCAGTAGCACAAGCGGCACCTTTAAGTGCAGACCAAGAAGCGCAAGTGCGTAAATTAGTGCGTGATACTTTGATTGAAAACCCAGAAATTTTGGAAGAAGCGATTGTTGCCCTGCAAGCTAAGCAAGGGGAAAGACAACAAGCCCAAATGAAAGAAATGTTAAAAGCGGAGCACGATGCTTTGTTTAATGACCCAACCAGCCCGCGTATCGGTAAAAAAGATGCCAAGTTAGTTTTGGTTAATTTTACTGATTTTAACTGCCCATTCTGTAAGCGTTTCGACCCACAACTGATGGATCTTGTGAAAAAATACCCTGATGATGTGGCTGTGGTAATTAAATACTTACCATTTAAAGGCCAGACTTCAATGGATTCAGCTCAGTTAACCATGACGCTGTGGCAAGAAGACCCGAAAGCATTTGAAGCTCTACACCACAAATTTATGCAAAAACAAGGCATGCTATCAGATGCCAATATCAAAGATGCGCTTAAAGCGACAGGAAACGATAAACTGAAAGCCAGTGATAAGAGCCGTGATGGCATTCGCACCAATATGATGTTGGCAGAGAAATTGGGTGTGAATGGTACGCCAGCAACATTGGTAGGTGATGAGTTGATCCCAGGTGCTATTGATGCACAGCAGTTTGAGGCAGTAGTGAAGGAGCAGTTGGCTAAGCTCAAATAATCCTCGTTATCCTCGTCATATTTCGCGCTGTGGCGTTGTTGGCTGCTCTCGACTACGTGAGTCACATACTTGTGTATGCTCCCCACGATAGTCTCGTTTGCCGCCTAGCCACAACGCGAATTATTTAGAGGATAAAGATTAAATAATCCAAACTCTAAAATTAGAGGATAAAGATTAAATAATCCAAACTCTAGAATTAGAGGATAAAGATTAAACAATCCAAACTCTAAAATTAGTGGATAGGAAAACAAATATTTAATTAAATGCTAAAGCATTCATTTTAAGTGGATGTTTTGGTTTCTTACATCTTTGATTTGTACTATTTGATAACAAATAGGTAAGTAACTATATGAATAAAATAAAAAAATGGTCTAAAGAAATCATTGTTTTGGTAATTATTTTATTTATTGCCTTTACAGTGATGGATTTATGGCGCAAGCCACAAACCCTTGCGCCTGTATTATTGGAACAACACACTCTAGCCAACGGTGAGACGGTTTCATTGGCAGAGTTAAGTAAAGATAAGCCGATATTGGTTTATTTCTGGGCGACGTGGTGTGGGGTCTGTAATTTGACTTCGCCAATGGTATCAGAATTAAGCCAATCAGGTATGCCAATTATTTCAGTAGCGATACGTTCAGGTGAAACATCTCGCTTAATCAAAGGGATGGAAAACAAAGAGCTAACCTTTCCTGTGATCAACGATATAAGTGGGCAACTTTCCAATTCGGTTGGAGTCAGTGCAACACCCACATTTATGGTGATTGATAACGGTGAATTAGTCAGCTTTACTTCAGGTTGGACTAGTTCTTACGGTCTAAAAATGCGGATGTGGTTGGCATCTTTTTAGTTTTTTATCATCCCCTTTAGGCTAAAAAAGGGGATTTTTCTGCCTATAAGTTTAATTTATCATTATGGTAAACTCATTCAGCTATATAAATAATAAAATAGGTGAATGGGATGGCTATGTTTAAAAAAGTGGTTGGATTATTTTTAGGTGCGGTATTAATCGCGGGATGTTCCCCTGAGGTGGAAGAGAAAACAGCACCGGAACAACCGTCAGGAACGATCGGAAATTCACAAATAGAACAGCGTTATGATGAAATAAAAGCTAATTCAACAGAAGACAAAATTAATGCCTTTAATGCAAAAGGCGATGATGACCCAACGATGTTACGGGGCATTTTTCTGTCTGACATGGCTAAATCACTACCTATGCTGATTGATGATGTGACGCTATTGACTGAAGTCACCGCGAAAAATGGCATGTTATTTTACCAATACACCATCAAAGGGATCCCTGATAACGTATTGGAAGGCGATAGCTGGCAGCAAAATATGCGTGAAATTTTGAATCGCAACTACTGCGGTAAAAATGCAGGTATGGATATTTTACATGAAATGTTCCCTGAAGGGATTACGCATAATTACCATAAGTCTAACAAACTCATTTTTACTTATATTGTAACCCCTGCGATTTGCCAATAGCATTCATTGCAATGCCTGATAATACTGATTTATCAGGCAGTTCAACAATTAAAATTCCAAATTACGAATAAAACGGTAATCCGCTGATTGTGGTTTTAAACGATATAAATTAGCCGGGCGACCGCGCTCATGGCGTTTTTCTCCAGTATCAACCAACAAATCCGCTTGTTCAAGTCGGCGCCTAAACGATTTATTTTGCAGGGGCTTACCAATCAGAACTTCATGGACATGTTGAAGTTCAGCTAAGGTAAAAACTTCAGGTAATGCAAAGCCTGGAACTATCGAATAAAGTGATTTTTGCTTGAGACGTTCTCTCGCTTGTTGATAGAGTTTGAAATGGTCGAATGCAAGAGAAAGCTGATCTATCTCATCAATAGAGACCCACCTGACAGAATCTACTGTATCAATATGGGCTTCACAGGCTTGGTAAGCAATGAGAGCCGTATAACAAACAGTGACAGACCAACCGCGTGGATCGCGTTGGTGGTTTCCAACTGTACAAAGTTGCTCAATATAAGGGGGGATCACGCCTGTTTTTTCTTTTAGTTTACGTAAAATAGCTTCTTCTAAGGTTTGATTATGTTGTTCATCAATAAATCCCCCCGGTAAGCCCCATTTCCCTTTTTCGGGGAAACTTGCTCGTTCAACCAGTAATACCTTTAACGTGTTTTCATGGTAAGCAAACAGAACGGCGTCGACAGTCAGTAAAGGCGATAAATAATCTTTTCTGTCATAACTAGCAAGAAATTCTTTTTCATTCATATTGTTACCATTCAAATCAAAGATGAAGTTTAGGAGTAAATCATACAGATAAAAGCAGTTATTGTCATTAGGACATTTAACTCTTGACTTATTTATGTCTATAAGACAATAATTATTTAAAGTCTAAAAGACATTAATAAGGAATGCGCTATGTTTAACTTTAAATATTTCAAAGCAGACTCATCAACTTTTGTTATTCAATCAGTGAATGGAAAAGTGCGTAAACAAGGCAAGGGGCTCAGTTTTTGGTATAACTCGGACAAAACCTCTATTGCGGCGCTTCCATTGAATGCACAAGAAGCTCCCTTTATTTTTAATTTACAAACTTCTGATTTCCAAAGTTTACGTATTCAGGGACAAATTTCTTTTCAGGTAGTCGCTGCCGAAAAAACGGCGGATGTTTTAAACTTTAACTTAACTAAAGATGGAAAAAGCTATGCATCTGAAGATCCACTTAAACTGAGCGACAGAGTAGTGCGTGCGGCTCAAACAATTATCCAAGCTAAGATACAAACTACTTCATTACGAGATGCATTATTGATTAGCCAATCATTGGTAACGTTAGTCAGCAAGCAACTTGCAGAACAAGCCGCAATAGAGTCATTAGGCATCGCTATTTTAGATGTTTCCATTGCAGCAATTGCACCTTCACCTGAAACCCTCAAAGCATTAGAAGCACAAGCGAGAGAATCCATTTTGAAAGAAGCGGATGACGCCATTTATGCAAGACGAAAATTTTCAGTCGAACAAGAAAGGACGATTAAAGAAGCTGAGCTAGAAACGGACTTATCTGTGCAGGCCAAAGAGCAACAAATTGAAGAAGCTCGTCTTGATAATGAACGTAAGTTATTACGTGAACGTGCAGAGATTAAGCAAGAAGAATTAACAGCACAGGTGAGTGCGGAAGCAAAACGTAATGAGCTGGTGGCACTTAGCGTGGAAAACCAACGGATCCAATCTGATGCAGATGCCTATGCGATTGAATCTAAAATGAAAGCTTATAGCCAATTACCAGTGGAGAACTTAAAAGCGCTTGCGTTAGCGAAAATGGGACCAGAGCAATTGATGGCAATGGCATTTGAATCATTAGCACAAAATGCAGGAAAAATTGGCGAGTTAAATATTTCCCCTGACTTATTTGGCCAGTTAATGAAAAAAGGGGTGAAATAATGAATAAGATTGATGATGCTCGATTCATTCTCGTGATACGTAAAACTCGCTTACAGGAGCTCATTGAACGCTTCAATACATGGCCTCAGGCAAAATTTTATTTGGAACATAATCATGTGGAAGTCGATGATTACCTGAATGAACATGATTTATATCAGCGGCAATTAGTCCAAGCTGAATCAATTTTGAAGTCTTTAGGCCGATTTCAATTATTGGAAAGAAAATTATTACCAAGCTACCAATTTTCTAAGCAGGACATTATCGTTGTGATTGGGCAGGATGGCTTAGTGGCTAATACGTTAAAGTATTTAAAAGGTCAGCCCGTTATTGCGATTAACCCCGATCCTGCAAGGTGGGATGGAAAATTACTGCCATTTGAAATTAGTCAATTACAGGAGGTGGTAACGAAAACATTGAAAGGTCAGGTTGAGCAAAAATCAGTGACCTTTGCACATGCAACAACCAATGACGGCCAGTCACTACTGGCGGTGAACGATTTATTTATTGGCCCGAAAAGCCACACATCGGCACGTTATTTACTGAACTGGAATGGAGAACAAGAGTTTCAATTATCCTCTGGAATTATTATATCGACCGGACTTGGGTCAACGGGATGGTTTCAATCTATTTTAGCGGGGGCACAGGCAATTATGGGAGGGAATAATCATCCGTTAGCACAAGGATTTAGCTGGGAGGAAAGTAAATTACAGTTTAGTGTTAGGGAGCCATTTTTGAGTAAAACGACAGGAACCAGATGGGTATTTGGCACGATAGAGCCGAGTAGCCCGTTAGCGGTTGAGTCATTAATGCCTGATAACGGAGTTATTTTTTCCGATGGTATTGAAGATGATTTCTTACAATTCAATGCAGGTTGTATTGTGACAGTGAAAATTGCAGATGTACGAGGGTTATTAGTTGCTTAGTCAATTTCCCCACCTCATTTATAGCTCTCGAGGTGGGGTTAACATCGTTACTTTTGACGTCTATTCATAGCAAAACCGAGAATACCAAATATCACAACCATTCCCCACATCGGATAATTACTCCAACGTGCGTAAGGAGTAAGTCCTGTTGTTGGGGTGACTTCAGTGGCAAGCGTCGCTGTTTTAAATTGTGGCAGCATATCTTGAATAGAGCCATCTGCACTGATCACTGCGGTGATACCATTATTGGTTGAGCGCAACAGTGGGCGACCTAACTCCAAGGAACGCATCCGTGCCATTTGGAAGTGTTGCCAAGGGCCTATAGATTTTCCAAACCACGCATCATTTGAAACAGTAAGTAAGTAGTCGCTATCAGGTTTAAAGTTATCTCTGACCTGTGTACCTAAAATAATTTCATAGCAAATAGCGGCAGTGAGATGAATATTACCAACGGCTAATTGCGCTTGCTCATAATCGCCACGGCTAAAACCTGACATCGGCAAATTAAAGAACGGTGCAATAGGGCGCAGTAAATTTTCTAAAGGTACATATTCACCAAATGGCACTAAATGGTGTTTGTTATAGCGGTTTTTAGATGGATATAAATACGGTTTTTTATCGCCTAATACAATGATTGTATTATAAAAAGTATATTCACCATCCATCGGGCGCGCATCCACAATACCCGTAATTAACTGAGTGTTCGACTCTGCCAGTAATTGGTCGAGAGATTTAAGCCATGTTTGGTTGTCGAGCTCAACGGAAGGTACTGCCGATTCAGGCCAAATAATCAAAGACGCTTTACCGATATAAGGGCGAGAGAGCTCCATATAGGTGTCTTTAGTTTGTTGTAAAAAGCTGGCCTCCCACTTCATTGATTGGGGAATGTTGCCTTGAACCAGTGCGACTTCCATTTTCTTGCCTTCAAGGGAGGTAAACCATTGTACATTTTTGGCGAGTAATGGCGCAAAAATTAAGGCAGCCGCAACAGCGAGCGCGATAAAGCTGCGGCGTAGGATAGCGAGTACTAGCAGACCACTGATGCTAAATAATAGCAACGTAATCATTTCCACTCCAAATATAGGAGCGAATGCTTTCATCGGCCCATCAATTTGGCTATAACCAAATTGCAGCCATGGGAAACCAGTGAGAACCCAACCACGTAAAAACTCAGTAACCTGCCACAGCGCTGGGGCAAAAAAGACTAAACGCCAAATATTGGCATATGGAGCAAATTTAGCCATCAATGCGCCAAAAAGCCCGGTATAAAGAGAAAGGTATGCCGCTAAAAGAATAACAATAAATACGTTAACAGGGCCTGGCATGCCGCCAAAATCTGCAATGCTGACGTAAACCCAGTTAACGCCACTACCGAATAAGCCAAATCCCCAAGCAAAGCCGATAGCAAAAGATTGCTTGACCGTGCGCTGCAAGGTCAGTAATTGGAGGAAAAGGATAGAAAGTAGTGCGGCAGGCCAGATGTCAAAAGGCGAAAAAGCCAGCGTTCCACTGGCTCCGAAAATTAAAGCCAGCAGTAACCGCAACCGCTGACTTTGATAAATAGACGTTGAGTTCATTAAGTCTTTTCTTCTTCCAAAGTTGGAACTGGCGCGTCGTCTGGGATTTTTACGTGAAGCAGAAGGATCCGACGACTATCTGCCATCGCAACTTTAAACTGATAGTTGTCTATGGTTATAGTTTCACCACGAGAAGGCAGATGACCAAAGGCTTGCATAACGAGGCCACCGACCGTATCAACTTCTTCGTCACTAAAATGAGTCCCAAAGGCTTCATTGAAATCTTCAATCTGCGTAAGGGCGCGGACAGAATAAGAATGGCGGCTAAGCTGGCGAACATCAACATCGTCTTGGTCGTCATACTCGTCTTCGATTTCGCCTACGATGAGCTCTAAAATATCTTCAATGGTCACTAGACCAGAAACACCACCAAACTCATCAATAACGATAGCCATATGATAGCGTTGAGAGCGGAATTCTTTGAGTAGTCTGTCTACTCGCTTACTTTCAGGCACAACAACCGCTTGGCGTAATACCTTATCGATACTAAAAGGCTCTGCGTCGGTACGCATAAATGGCAGTAAATCTTTTGCCATCAATAACCCTTCGATATGGTCTTTGTCTTCACTAATAACAGGGAAGCGTGAGTGAGCAGAGTCAATAATGACATCAAGGCACTCATCAAGCGTTTGATTACGTTTTAAGGTAACAATTTGGGAGCGCGGGATCATAATGTCGCGCACGCGTTGATCCGCGATATCCATTACCCCTTCAAGCATTTCGCGAGTATCAGGGTCGATCAAATCGTTTTGTTCAGAGTCGCGGATTAATTCGACCAAATCATCACGATTTTTAGGTTCACCATGGAATAGGTGATTTAACAGTGCAAAGAACCCTTTCTTAGGACCAGGGTTATCGCTACTCGAAGAGTTATCGTCGCTCATGGCGGTTAATTTTTTTTTCCTCAAAAAATACTCGTCATACTTCGAACCGCAGCGTTGTTGGCTGCGCTTACTTAACCTAGTCACATACTTATGTATGCTCTTTGGGATAAGCTGCGCTGACTGCCTAGCTGCACTTGGTACCAAAAGTAGCCCAAGTCAAAGTATTTGGAGATTAGGTTAGTTAATAAAAACAGTTTACTACATTCTTTTTTAGCACAAAACTGACGGTTTATCTGCAAAATAACCGTCAGTTTTTTGTAAAATAATGCTTTCTTTGAGAAAGATATCTCAAAAAATTATAGTAAGGTCACTCTTTTTCTGCAAGATATGGGTCTTCGTAGCCTAATTCAGCCAGAATTTCGGTTTCTAAACTTTCCATTTCTTCTGCTTCATCATCTTCAATATGGTCATAGCCTAAAAGATGAAGGCAACCATGAACAACCATATGAGCCCAGTGTTCTTCTGCTGTTTTTTGTTGCTCGATAGCTTCTTGTTCAACGACTTGGCGACAGATAATTAAATCACCAAGCAAAGGCAGCTCAATTTCTGGTGGAGCCTCAAAGGGGAATGACAACACGTTAGTCGGTTTGTCTTTGCCACGATAGGTTAAGTTTAAGTGATGGCTTTCTGGCTCATCAACCACTCGAATAGTGACTTCACTTTGCGCTTGAAATTTAGGTAAAACAGCGGTTAACCAACGCTGAAATTCGGCTTCAGAAGGTAAGCCTTCAGGGTTTTCGCACGCAATTTGTAAGTCGAGAATAATGTCACTCATTTATAGATTTTCCTGCTTTTCAAATTGCTTTTGCTGTTCTTTTTCTTCACGTAACTGTTGGCGACGTTTATTATCTTGTTCTTCCCATGCTTCATAAGCCATGACGACTTTTGCAACAACAGGATGGCGAACCACATCTTCACTGTGGAAGAAATTGAAGCTTAAATCATCGACTTCGGAAAGCACTTCAATGGCATGACGTAGGCCTGATTTACTACCGCGAGGCAAGTCAACCTGAGTAATATCTCCCGTCACAACCGCTTTAGAGTTAAAGCCAATACGTGTTAAAAACATCTTCATCTGTTCGATGGTGGTGTTTTGGCTCTCATCTAAAATAATAAAAGCATCATTCAACGTACGACCTCGCATATAGGCCAGCGGTGCGACTTCGATAACATTACGCTCAATCAGTTTTTCAACTTTTTCAAAGCCTAACATTTCGAATAGCGCATCATAAAGTGGGCGCAGGTAAGGGTCGACTTTTTGGCTGAGATCTCCTGGTAAAAAACCAAGTTTCTCACCGGCTTCAACAGCAGGGCGTGTAAGCAGAATGCGGCGAACTTCTTGGCGTTCTAAGGCATCAACTGCCGCGGCTACCGCTAAATAGGTTTTCCCAGTTCCTGCTGGGCCAATGCCAAACGTAATATCATGGTCTAAAATATTGGCGATATATTGCGCTTGGTTTGGGGTACGTGGTTTGATCACACCACGTTTAGTCTTAATATTCACCGCTTTACCGTAGTCAGGAACGCTATCGGCAGATTGCTCTAAAACACGGCTATCCAGAATGGCTAAGTGAATATTTTCAGGGTCGATATCAGGGATAACACCGCGCACAGGTGCGGTATCAACATACAGTTGACGCAAAATTTTGCTGGCCGCTTGAACATTCAGCGGCTTACCCGATAACTTAAAACGGTTATCACGGCGATTAATTTCGATAGCAAGGCGGCGTTCTAGCTGCTTGATATTATCGTCAAATGGCCCGCAGAGGCTCATTAAACGTTGGTTATCTGCGGGTTCTAGAAAGATTTCTTGTGTTGCGATTTGCAAATTTTTTGTCTCGGTCACTGAATATCCTATGGTTGTGGCTTAGGGCTGAAAACTACCAACACCTAGCTCATCTTCTTTACGGGTGCGTGCAATAACAGACTCTGGTGATTCATGAACGCGAAGACCCATTTGGTCTTCTGTACGAATGACTTTACCGCGTAATGAGTTGGTATAGACATCTACAATTTCGACATCCACAAATTTACCAATCATATCCGGTGTGCCTTCAAAGTTCACGACACGGTTATTTTCAGTACGTCCAGACAGCTCCATAACGTTTTTACGTGATGTTCCTTCAACTAAGATACGTTGAATGGTTCCCACCATTTGGCGGCTGAAGCTTAATGCCTGCTGATTAATACGCTGTTGCAGTAAGTATAGACGCTGTTTTTTTTCATCTTCCGTTACGTCGTCAGGTAAATCTGCAGCTGGCGTACCAGGACGCGCGGAATAAACAAAGCTGTAGCTCATGTCAAAATTCACGTCAGCAATCAGTTTCATGGTTTTTTCGAAGTCTTCGGTTGTTTCACCGGGGAAGCCCACGATAAAGTCTGAACTAATAAGAATACCAGGGCGTGCTTCGCGTAGTTTACGAATAATGGCTTTGTATTCAAGTGCCGTATGAGCACGTTTCATCATCGTTAGAACGCGGTCTGAGCCACTTTGCACAGGTAGATGCAAGAAGCTGACTAATTCTGGAGTATCGCGGTAAACTTCGATGATATCGTCAGTAAATTCAATTGGGTGGCTAGTGGTAAAGCGAACACGGTCTATACCATCAATAGCGGCGACTAAACGCAGTAATTCTGCAAATGAGCAAATTTCACCATCAAAAGTTGCGCCACGGTAGGCATTCACATTTTGACCCAGTAAGTTAACTTCACGTACACCTTGTGCAGCTAACTGTGCGATTTCAAATAGAATATCATCACAAGGGCGGCTAACTTCTTCACCACGGGTATAAGGCACTACGCAGAAGGTGCAATACTTGTTACAGCCTTCCATAATCGAAACGAAAGCCGTTGGCCCTTCGGCACGAGGTTCAGGTAAACGGTCAAACTTTTCAATTTCAGGGAAGCTGATATCAATAACTGGGCTGCGGGTACCTTGAACTTGGTTAATCATCTCAGGCAAACGGTGCAAAGTTTGCGGGCCGAAAACGATGTCAACGCTTGGCGCACGTTGGCGAATAAAATCCCCTTCTTGTGAAGCGACACAGCCGCCTACACCAATAATAATGTCAGGGTTTTTGTCTTTAAAAAACTTCCAACGACCAAGTTGATGGAAGACTTTTTCTTGTGCTTTTTCACGAATTGAACAGGTATTAAGCAGTAATAAATCGGCTTCTTCTGCAATTTCAGTGAGTTGATAACCATGGGTATTTTCTAATAAAGAAACCATTTTGGATGAGTCATACTCATTCATCTGGCAACCCCAAGTTTTAATGTATAGCTTTTTATTCGTCGACATGTCGTATATCCGGTGTTTTCGAAGCGGCTAGTGTAATGGACTCCGAAACGCGTTGTAAATCCAAAGTCCTACCCCTTATATTTGGGAACTCGCATGCATTTTGATTAAGGACATCATTGTATGATGGGATAAATGCAAAGATATTTAAAATAATATCACCACACGAAATCTAAGGGCAGGCAATTTGCCTATTGTTTTAAAATTAGCACGTATTGTATTCATTTGCGGCATCAGTGACCAGAGGATGTTGCAAAATTGTGGTTATTTTTTGTGCGAATTAAAGTATTTTCAGCAAAATACACTGTTTGTAAGGTTATAAAGATGAAGGACGCGAATAACCTCTAAGTCTTCAATGCTTATATTTCCTGTGAGGAATATCATTTTTCGGTACAATACCTTTATCAACGTGGGCACTGTTATCAAACAACAGCCTTTATTAAACAATAAATAGTAGCGAACGTATGAATAAATTAATCGAATCTTATGATGTTGTCGTCGTTGGCGCAGGTATGACTGGCGCGGCAGCAGCATTGGGCTTTGCTCAAGAAGGCATGAGAGTCGCTTTGCTTGAAAAAGCACAACCTGCGGCCTTTGACCCACAAAGTGCTCCAGATGTTCGTATTTCTGCGATTAGCCGTGCTTCTGTTGAATTGTTGGAGCAATTAGGGGCTTGGCAACATGTTAAGGCAATGCGAAGTGCTCCATATCGCCAGTTAGAAACATGGGAAGAGCCAGAGAGCAATGTAGTTTTTGATGCTCAGAGTCTTGGGTTGCCTGAACTTGGGTTTATGGTAGAAAACCGTGTGTTACAACTTGCAGTATGGCAGGAATGTGAAAAATACAGCAATCTAGACCTTGTCTGCCCTGTGAGACTTATCAATTTATACCAACCTAAGTCGCAAGAAGAGTGGATATTAGCATTAGATGATGGCCGAACTCTGCAAGCTAAGCTTGTTATTGGAGCTGATGGCGCGAATTCGCAGGTCCGCAAAATGGCAGGAATTGGTAGCCGTGGCTGGCAGTATCGCCAATCATGTATGTTGATTAGCATTCAAACACAGCAGTCTCAGCAAGATAAAACATGGCAGCAGTTTTTTCCATCAGGGCCTAGGGCATTTTTACCGTTGTATGATAATTGGGCTTCATTAGTCTGGTATGACAGCCCTGCAAAGATTAGGCGTTTACAAGGCATGTCAATGGAACAGTTGATGGGAGCGATTTCTGAAGCTTTTCCTGAACGTTTAGGGCCTGTTACCGCAATTGCAGCAGGGGCATTTCCACTGACTCGTCATCATGCACGTCGCTATGTGATAGATGGATTAGCATTGATTGGTGATGCTGCTCATACCATTAACCCATTAGCGGGGCAGGGAGTGAATTTAGGCTACCGAGATGTTGATGCATTGTTGAAAGAAGTGATTTACGCTCGTGAATATATACAGCCTTGGCATTCTCTTGATGTATTGAAACGTTATCAACGCCGTCGTTTGCCTGATAATTTAATTATGCAAGCTGGAATGGACGTATTTTATATGGCATTTAGTGAAAAGTTACCGGGATTGAAAATAGTTAGGAATCTCGGGTTGATGGCGGCACAACGCGCCGGAGAAGCGAAAAAACTGGCGTTGAAGTATGCTTTAGGGTTATAGAACTTATCTTAGATATATAAATAGGCCGCTAATTAGCGGCCTATTTATTATTAAGTGAAGAAGTTATTGTTATTTATTATTGGCTAAATCAATCGGTTGAATGTGATTTGTATCCGTATTGCTGTTGTCATCTTCAGTAATCACTGAATCTAATGTTTCATTTTTTGCTGAAAATGCATGAGCCAGTTTTTCTGTGTCGAGTTCTTTTTCCCAACGCGCAACAACGATACACGCACATGCGTTACCAACTAAGTTAGTTAATGCACGGCACTCAGACATAAAACGGTCGATACCTAAAATAAGCGCCATACCTGCTACAGGAACGCTTGGCACCACCATCAGTGTGGCTGCTAAGGTAATAAACCCTGCACCCGTCACACCCGCTGCACCTTTTGAGCTTATCATCGCAACCAACAGCAACGAAATTTGTTGCCAAATAGTGAGCTCAATATTAGTGGCTTGGGCAATAAATAATGCGGCCATCGTCATATAGATGTTAGTACCGTCAAGGTTGAAAGAATAGCCTGTAGGGATCACTAACCCGACAACCGATTTTTCACACCCAGCATGCTCCATTTTGCGCATTAAGCTTGGCAGTGCCGCTTCGGAAGAAGAGGTACCTAAAACTAACCATAGCTCGTCTTTGATATATTTAATTAGCGCAATGATTGAGAAGCCGTTGTATTTAGCAACTGCACCCAGAACAAGTAAGACGAACAACAGTGAGGTAATATAGAACGTCATTATCAGCATCATTAAGTTGCCAATAGATGAAATTCCATATTTACCAATGGTAAATGCCATTGCCCCAAATGCCCCAATAGGTGCGAGTTTCATGAGCATCGCAACCATTTTGAACACAGGTTCAGAAAAATTTTGCAGTAGCTTAACAATAGGCTCGCCGTGTTTACCTGTTGCCGCCAATGCTAATCCGAAAATGACAGCAATAAATAGAACTTGCAGAATGTTGCCGTTTACTAATGGACTAATGACGGTATCAGGGATGATATTCATCAAGAAGCCAACTATCGAAGATTCATGTGCTTTTTCAACGTAGGTGGCAACTTTAGTGCTATCAAGGGTTGCCGGATCAATGTTAAGGCCTGATCCTGGGCGAATGATATTTGCGACGATAAGACCGATGATGAGAGCGATGGTCGAGAAAGTGATGAAGTAGAGCATCGCTTTACCTGCGACGCTACCAACGGCCTTCATGTTTGACATGCCTGATATACCAGTGACTACAGTTAAGAAGATAACTGGCGCGATAATCATTTTAACGATTTTGATGAATGCATCACCAAGCGGTTTTAATGACTCTCCAATGTCTGGAAAAAAGTGGCCAAGTGCGATACCCAGAACGATGGCTACGATTACCTGAACATATAAGATCTTATATATTGGTTGCTTTATCATGTTTCGCATAAATTTTCTCTGTAAAAATGTTGCGTTTGGCAATTTATAATTATTAGGTTTAAAACTTTTATTAGAGTTTCTGAGAACTAATTTAGTTGGAATGGAAGAAGGGGCTGAATTTATTAGTACCAGAGGTTGATAATAATTTAACTGGTAATAATCATACCTAACTACAATTCGAGCGCAGGTTAACACTTTCAGCGGTTATAGAGAAATGATTGAAGTCACATATTTGATAGAAAAGTTATGCAAACGTAAATTTTATGAGCTAAATGTTGCTTTAACATCACTTTAAACGATTAAGCTATTGGTTAATCGGTAATATTGGGGTTAAATAAATAAGTAAATCACTAAAAAGTCATCATTTAAGCTAAAAATAGGGATGGAAATATAGAAAACAGTAGAGATGAAGCCTCAACTTATTAAAAAATAGAGTTATCTGCTATTTTTTTATTTTTCATTTAATTTATCAATAAAATCGATAAGCAAAATTAAGATAGTTTAGGCAGAGAAAGAGAGAATAGGAGTTAATTTAAGTGATATTGAAAAGAGAATGGCTGGGGTACCAGGATTCGAACCTGGGGATGCCAGGATCAAAACCTGGTGCCTTACCGCTTGGCGATACCCCAACAAAAGAAATGGTAGCTACGACGGGATTCGAACCTGTGACCCCAACATTATGAGTGTTGTGCTCTAACCAACTGAGCTACATAGCCATATATAATTTCTTTGAAATGAATTGTGCAACTCTAGGTAGGATAGTAGATGGCTGGGGTACCAGGATTCGAACCTGGGAATGCCAGGATCAAAACCTGGTGCCTTACCGCTTGGCGATACCCCATCCGGGAATTCTACTATTGATTGTTTTAAGATGGCTGGGGTACCAGGATTCGAACCTGGGAATGCCAGGATCAAAACCTGGTGCCTTACCGCTTGGCGATACCCCAATCTTAAATTCAATGCTACCGAGAAGGAAAATGGTGCGGGAGACAAGACTTGAACTTGCACACCTTGCGGCGCCAGAACCTAAATCTGGTGCGTCTACCAATTTCGCCACTCCCGCAAAATAATGGTGGCTATGACGGGATTCGAACCTGTGACCCCAACATTATGAGTGTTGTGCTCTAACCAGCTGAGCTACATAGCCATCTTTTTTTGCATAACCTTCGTCGGCGTTGCGGGGCGCATTATGCTAATTACAGACCCGACAGTCAACAGCTTTTTGCACTATTTTTCAGAAAACGTGACTGTTTGTTTGTTGAATAATCATTTTGTCGATAAAGCCAGCAAAAAACAAGCCCGTATTTGAAAAAAATCACTTTTTGTCTTAGACGCTAGATAAATGTAATTTGTTAAGGGGAGGAAATAATACAGCGAAAGAGCTCAAAAATTTGTGCGGGGAACAACGTGGAGGAATGGGGAGTATGCTAAAAATGATATATGAAATGAAAATATTCAGTTTATAGACAATAAAAAAGCAGGTGTCTCAACCTGCTTTTAAAAAAAACACGCCAAAAATTAGCTTTCAAACAGTTTTTGCAATAATTCACCATTGAGCATCGCGCGTTTAGTGAGTGCGAAAGCGCCTATTGCCGAGTTATGAACCAACTGCGATGTGACGATGGGGAGATTCTCCCTAAATCCTTTTAAGGCTTGTGTGTCAATGCAGCTTTGAATCGCGGGTAACAGAATGTGTTCTGCTTCCGTGATATCGCCTGCAATAACGACTTTTTCAGGGTTAAATAAGTTTATAGAGATAGCTATCGCTTTACCGATTTGCCGGCCAACGTGCTGGATAACTTCCGTAGCAAGTGGATCTCCCTTATTAGCGGCTTGGCAAATATGGGAAATAGTACAAGTTTCCAATGTAAGGGAGCTCGAATAGCCTTGTTCTAAACGTTGTTTTACACGGGCTTCAATCGCTTGGTTTGAGGCAATGGTTTCTAAACAACCAAAATTACCACAATGGCAAAGTTCGCCAAGAGGGTCAACTTGGATATGGCCGATTTCCCCGAGGTTACCTCGATGGTTGAGCAATATCTCTTTATTGATGACTAAACCCGCCCCTGCGCCTCTGTGGATGCGTACTAGCAGAGAGTCTTCGCAATCACGAGTAGCACCAAAATAGCTCTCAGCAAGGGCTAGGCTGCGAATATCATGCCCTGCATAACAGGTAATTTTAAAGTGTGCTTGTAAATTATCGATGAGATGCCAATTGTCGACCTTGATATGTGGCATGTAGTAAACAATCCCACTATTTGGGTTAACTAACCCAGGGAGAATAATAGAAATCGCAATCAGCTCTTTTAAGCGCTTATGATTATGCTCAATAAAATCATCTATAGCGGCAATCAACTTTTGTTCTACGGCTTGCTGAGAAGGCTCTGTGATAGGGTAATGAGCATCAACAATCATTTTGCCACCTAAGTCGTATAAGGCGATGGTGGCATCATAGCGCCCTAAGCGGACGCCAATCGTGTGAAAATTTTTGTGTTCAGAAACAATAGATATGGCACGACGGCCTCCAGTAGAGGCCTGTTGGTCAACTTCTTTAATTAAACCACGTTCGAGTAACTGGCGAGTGATTTTAGTCACACTGGCTGGGGCAAGTTGGCTTTGCTCCGCGATTTGAATTCTTGATATCGGGCCATGTTGGTCAATTAAACTATAGACGACAGCGCTATTTAGTTGTTTGACGAGATCAATATTACCAATTTGCTTCAGCGAGTGGCTTTGATTCATTAGCTAGTTACTCATTTTTTGTAGACTTCTGCTCCGTTCACATAGGTTGCAAGGACGTCGAAGTCGTGGTTAAACGCGGTTAAATTCGCAATTTTACCCGGAGCAATAGACCCTAAAGTCTCATCAACTCCAATGGCTCTTGCGGGGTAGAGCGTTGCCATTCTCAGTGTTTCATCTAATGGAATACCCACGTACTCTACACTGTTTCTCACGGCTTCTATCATGGTGAGTGACGAGCCGCTGAGTGTGCCATTTTCATCTACACATAATCCATCGCGGTAGTATATGGTTTTACCAGCGAAGATAAAATGATCCATTTCACCAGTTTGAGGATCTATTCCTGCCGGCGCTGTGGCATCAGTCACTAAAATTAATTTATCACCTTTTAAGTGCTTACTATTACGGATATTTGCCCACTGAACATGTAAGCCATCAGCGATAATTCCCGCATACACTTCAGGAGTGTCATAAATAGCACCAACTAAACCAGGGCCACGGCCTGAAATATATGGCATGGCGTTGAAAAGATGCGTTGAAAAGCGAATTCCGGCTTTAAAGCCCAGTTTGGCCTCTTCATACGTTGCATTTGAATGCCCTGCAGAAATAACAATGCCGGAATCTTTCAGTTGGTGAATGTAATCTAGTTCAACCATTTCAGGCGCTAAAGTGATTTTAGTGATGGAGTCTGCATGAGCAGCTAAATAATCAATCATCTGCGCGGATGGTTGGCGGATAAATTCAGGGTTATGTGTGCCTTTTTTAATAACATTAATATATGGGCCTTCTAAATGAAGCCCGAGAGCTTGGTTCTTGTGGTCTTTTAAGTACTCAGTCATGACCTCAATACCATGCTTCATTAATTCGTCAGAGCAGGTAATCAGCGTTGGCAGGTAACTGGTACATCCTGTACGCTCATTGGCTTTTTGCATGATATCCAAATTCTTTAATGTGACATTTTCTTTATTATCATTGAATTGGACACCACCACAGCCGTTAACTTGAAGGTCAATAAACCCTGCAGATAACGTTGCACCTTGTAGGTCATGCTGTGGAATATCGGAAGGTAATTCAGAGACAGGACAAACATCTTTGATGATTTCACCATCAATGACGACCGCATGGTTATCCAGTCTTTCATGACCTGTATAAATAATGCAATTTGTTAATGCATACATGGCTTAAAACTCCTGACCTCTGGAAGGTGGGTCACCGATCAGCCTTCGCTGATCGGGTGATTGATAAATATAATCTTAGTTAAACTTTTCAATAATTTCAGATTCTAGCTGTTTGAAATATTTAAGCGTTTTAACTTTTAATTCGAGTGTTGCTGGTTCATCACAGACGACCAGTGCTTTTGGGTGCATTTGCACGCAGCTCACTGTCCACATATGGTTAATTGAACCTTCAACTGCGGCATGAACTGCATTTGCTTTATTCGCACCTGTTGCAAGTACCATTAACTCTTCAGCATCCATTAATGTGGCGACACCGACAGTTAAAGCAAATTTTGGTACTTGATTGATATCGTTATCAAAGAAACGTGAGTTAGCTTGGCGCGTTTCTGGTGTTAATGTTTTAATGCGGGTCCGCGAGTTCAGTGAAGAACCGGGTTCATTAAAAGCAATGTGACCGTCGTTACCAACGCCGCCCATAAATAAATTAATTTTGCCGTAAGATTTAATTTTATCTTCATAACGTTGGCATTCCGCATCAACATCTGGGGCATTACCATTCAGTAAATTAATATTTTGCGCTTGAATGTCGATGTAGTTAAAGAAATTTTCATGCATAAATGTGTGATAGCTTTGAGGATGATTAGCTGGAATACCAATATATTCATCCATATTAAATGTTACCACATGCTTAAAACTGACTTTTCCTGCGTTATATAAAGCAATCAGTGCTTTATAAGTCGCAAGAGGGGTACCTCCTGTTGGTAACCCAAGAACGAAAGGGCGATCAGCAGTAGGGTTGAATGCGTTGATTTTGTCAGCGATATACTGTGCGGACCAAATGCCGACATCATGCGCATTGTTAAGTGGAATTAGCCTCATGTCTCAATTACCTCTAATAAGTCTGTGAAATCTTTCATGTATATATGTATCCCCGATGTTATTTATTAGATATAGGAATACTCGTTATACTTCAAATTTATTGTGCATTATCACTTGGTTGACATGCTGTTTTTTTTCAGGACATGCACTCAAGTGTGCTGAGAATATACAGGTTAATAGTATAAATAAGTTATTTTTAATCATAAAATAAGTTTTCATTAATAGCTAGTAATTTAGTCATATCAGTAACTCTTTCGTTGACATTTATCACAAATCGAACCTATTTATTTTGCATCGCGAAACAATTAATTTAGACTATGAAATTGATACTCTCAATAACCTAAATTATGATTTAGGTGTGTGAACAATAAGATCCCGTAAATGGGGCAAAAATAGGGCGATAAAGGGGGAGTTTGTGAATATTCTTAGCTACTTACAGCGGATTGGTAGGGCACTTATGGTGCCAGTTGCTGTACTACCAGCCGCAGCAATCCTGATGGGGATTGGCTATTGGATTGATCCAGATGGTTGGGGAGCCAATAGCGCAATCGCAGCGTTACTGATTAAATCGGGTGCGGCTATTATTGATAATATGTCCGTGCTGTTTGCTATTGGTGTTGCTTATGGAATGTCAAAAGATAAGGACGGTGCGGCTGCACTGACCGGTTTTGTCGGCTTTTTAGTGGTGACAACACTGTGTTCTCCAGCATCTTATTCCATGATCATGAATGTTCCGTTGGAAAGCGTTCCTGCGGCATTCGGTAAAATAAATAACCAGTTTGTGGGTATCTTAGTTGGGGTATTGTCTGCTGAATTGTACAACCGCTACAGTGGCGTAGAGCTACCAAAAGCGTTGTCTTTCTTTAGCGGTCGTCGCCTCGTGCCGATTTTGACATCGTTCTTAATGATCATTTTAGCCTTCATTCTGATGTATGTTTGGCCGGTGGTTTACAACGGTTTAGTCTCTTTCGGTGAAAGTATTAAAGATTTAGGCTCTGTGGGAGCGGGTATCTACGCATTCTTCAACCGTTTATTAATTCCAGTTGGTTTGCACCACGCGCTCAACTCGGTATTCTGGTTTGACGTTGCGGGTATCAATGATATTCCAAACTTCTTAGGCGGTGCTAAGTCTATTGAAGCAGGTCTGGCGACAGTGGGTATCACTGGTCGTTACCAAGCTGGTTTCTTCCCAATCATGATGTTTGGTTTGCCAGGTGCGGCATTAGCAATTTACCACTGCGCTCGCCCGGAAAATAAAGCCAAAGTGGCTGGTATTATGATTGCTGGTGCGTTTGCGGCATTCTTCACCGGTATCACTGAACCACTTGAGTTCTCATTCATGTTCGTGGCGCCAATTCTGTACGTAGTCCACGCATTGTTAACGGGTATTTCGGTTTATATCGCAGCAACAATGGAATGGATTTCAGGGTTCGGTTTCAGCGCAGGTTTAGTCGATATGTTATTGCAATCACGTAACCCATTAGCCGTTCAGTGGTATATGTTGATTGTTCAAGGCTTAGTCTTCTTCTGCATTTACTATGTCATTTTCCGTTTCATGATCCGTAAATTCAACCTGTTAACACCAGGCCGTGAAGAGAGCGCAGGTGATGAAACGATTGATGGTTATGACGAAAGCATTAGCCCTGCCGATAACAGTGACAGCGATATTCAAAAAGAAGCTCGCCAATATGTTGCAGCGGTTGGTGGTAGTGACAACATCGTCAGTATTGATGCCTGTATTACACGTTTACGTTTAGGCGTTAAAGATTCAGCTGTAGTTAATGATGCGATGACTAAGCGTTTAGGTGCTTCAGGTGTTATTCGCTTAAGCAAACAAAATGTTCAAGTGATTGTCGGTACACGTGCTGAATTAGTGGCAAAAGCAATGACTGAAGTGATTGCAAAAGGCCCTATTGCCGGTTCTGCGCCAGTTGCAGTGGCTGAAGAGAAAAAAGCCGCAGAGCCTGCGAAAGCAAAAGGTAATGTGATTTTATCTCTGGTTGCACCAGTAAGTGGCCAAGTGTTCTCCCTTGACGATGTTCCAGATGAAGCGT
Source organism: Providencia sp. PROV130 (assembly GCF_028482225.1). Classification (NCBI taxonomy): domain Bacteria; kingdom Pseudomonadati; phylum Pseudomonadota; class Gammaproteobacteria; order Enterobacterales; family Morganellaceae; genus Providencia; species Providencia sp. PROV130. The sequence continues at coordinate 65,130 of NZ_JAMPQC010000029.1, forward strand.
TCTCTAGCCGCATTGTGGGCGATGGTATTGCTATCAAACCAACAAGTAACGAAGTGCTAGCGCCTGCGTCAGGAACGGTAGTGAAGATCTTTGAAACTAACCATGCATTCTGCCTTGAAACAGAAAACGGTGTCGAACTCATTGTTCATATGGGGATAGATACGGTTGCACTGAAAGGGGAAGGTTGTGCACGTTTAGTGGAAGAAGGGGCGGAAGTGACAGCGGGCACACCTATCCTGAAATTAGATTTACCGTTCCTTGAAGCCAATGCTAAATCGATGATTAGCCCTGTTATCATCAGCAATATTGATGATTTTGCAGGCGTCGAGATTTTAGTTGAAGGCGACGTGAAAGCCGGTGAAACAGTTATTTATAATGTTCTGAAATAATTCAGTTTAATATTATAAGTGAGTAAGAGGGTGGCTTAGGCCACCCTCTTTTTTTATGCAGCTTAAATAAGAAAAAGATAATCATATAGGGTATAACAAATAATGATAATCAGTATCAATTGAGTCTAGTGCATAAAGAAAACATAATTAATTGTTAGCTTTGTGGGCAGTGTTTGGGATAACACACTCTTTTGATAAGGAACATCCATGCAGCAAAATGATGACATCATGAACATATTGAAGTGTAACCTTTGCCCTAGGTGTGGGGAACAAGATTGCCCTTTTCTGACATATGATAAGCGTGCTAAACAGATGATGGATGCATTTAGGCGAGGTGATTTTTTAGAAGCACAAAAAATATATATAAAAACATTTGCACAAACACTATCTATGCTCAGGGAGGATTTTAAAAGTAAAATCAAAATATATGAGTCAGTAACAGACAGCCTAAGATATAAAATTTTTGATAATCAAGCAGTAACAATTCCTCCTGCACTTACTTCAGCATTAAATGCTTCTTTATCAACCTTAAAACCGTCCCCTCTAATAATCAGCCATGCTGCACCAGTCAGTACTTTCAAACTCGGTGTCACCCCTCTTTCTAACAGTGACCCTCTAGGTACTGTTATTGGGCGGTCGGTGGGATTAGGTATTGGATTACTAACATATTCGCCACCAGCGGGTGCACCCGGAATAGATACATTACATGGCTTTTCAAAACATGATTTTGATTATTTAACAAGGAATACAAATACAGCAAGGACACCCGTTGGGGAACAATTAAGAGTACCAGAGGAACGAATATTAAGAGAGGTGAGTCGTAACAAGGGCATTGTTGAAACTTATGCCGTTCCTACAGAGCATATAAGTAATGGACAAAAAATTATTGAATTAACACCAACAAATTCACCAGTCGAGACTCGAGTTATACCAGCAATCCCCACTGAACAAAAAGGGCTTTTTAGTTATTCACTGCCAAATGAACAAAAAGATAGATATATACAGATAGGAAAACCTGAGGTTTTCACAGGTACTCCCTTACCTAACCCGAAGAGATTGAAATCGTTACCTGGTGAAATATATGATATTCAACGGCCTTCAGGCATCCCGATTAGTTCACCTTCTTTTCCAACTTCCGTTATAAATTCAAGTTCTAACCCGCAATCTCCTTTTATTATTGTTTTTTCTGAGAACATCGGTGTCAAGCCAATTTATATTGCGGCAAGCAAAGGCGGTAAGAAAAATAAAGGGAAGGGAAAAGACGATGAAAGAAAAGGTGTTAAAGAAAAAGGTCATTCTTATCATCCTGCACCTAAAGTTGATGAAATAAAAGGCTTAGGTGAATTAAAGCCAGTGCAAGGAAAAACGCCAAAACAAGGTGGTGGGGGACGGCGTAATCGGTGGGTTGGTGACAAAGGGCGTAAAATCTATGAGTGGGATTCTCAACATGGAGAATTGGAGGGATATAGAGGTAGTGATGGGCAGCATATAGGTGCATTCGATCCAAAAAGTGGTAAACAATTGAAACCAGCAGATCCTAAACGTAATATAAAAAAATATCTATGAAGAGGAATAAACAATGGGATTAAAACTACATACTCAATGGTTTGATAAGCAAACTGGTGAATTTATGGGTGAAGAATATTCAGAAGATTTTGGAGATGATGATTTTCTGATAGATAAAACAATTGATCCTAAAGATGAAAATATTATTAACAACGGAGTATTTGATTTGCAAAAAGAATGGGTAATTGAAATTCAAAGTCATGTCATTCATCAAATTGATTTAGATAAATTTGTGTATCAAGTATCATTTGATTATCGGGACGAATGGTAATTATTATTCATGTTTGAATGATGTTAAATAAAGGGAGTTGAGCTCCCTTTATTTGTATTCATCAAGTTGTGTTAATAATATTGGCGAAATCTCAAACAAGGTTGTCAAATCTGCATAAGCAAGGGGCTTTTTTCATCGATAAGATATTTTCTCAATGACTGATGAGGAATTTTCTGTGGAACTGCTTCTGTGCTTATTTGGCTTTATTTCGGGGATCACCACCGCACTATTTGGTTTTGGTGGCGGCTTTATCACCGTTCCACTGTTATACGCATTGATTACCTTAGTATGGGGGCCTCAAAGCGATGCCGGAGCCGTGGCGATGCAAATTGCGGTGGCAACATCCACATGTGTGATGATTTTTTCATCAACATTATCAAGTCGAGCTCATTATTTAAAAGGAAATCTCAGCTGGCCAATTATAAAGCCATTTATTATCCCCATTTCATTGGGGGGGATATTTGGGGCGATTGTGGCGTTATCAGTAGATAGTGCATTAATTCGTTGGATATTTATTGGTTATCTCATCATCACTATTTTAGATTGCTTTATTCGCCCCGGTTTTATGAAGATAGAATCTACGGGGATACAACTCTCTCGTGGTGGTATTTTTGCAGATACTCCGATTGGTGTGGTGATTGGCGCGGTAGCTGCATTTTTAGGGGTTGGCGGCAGTGTGATGACGGTTCCACTAATGCGACGCCGTGGTGCCAGTATGATCCAAGCCGCTGCCTTTGCGAACCCATTGACATTACCAATGGCGATCACGGGTACATTAACCTATTTTTATTTCGCTATTGATAAACACATTGACCTCGGATCGGGCTTTCTGGGGATGATCTATATCAAAGGGGCATTAATTTTAATTGTGACATCGTGGCTAGGGATCCGTTTTGCTTCTTTATTAATGCCTTACCTTAGCGATAAACGTCATGCCCAAAGTTATCCACTACTGTTACTCGTGGTTTTAGCTGTTATGTTGCTGGTTTAAAATCGCGTATTTCGGTGGGCAAAAATGAGGTTTTTGCCCTAAATTCCTTCTGATCATCGCTTTTGCCGCACTTGGCGCAATCAAACGGTTGTTTCCTGATTGATTATGGTAGAATATATTTAGTTACTACACGCTTTTAGCGCGCTTTTGGCATTGAGGAATGATGACAATGAATGAGGCAGATGCTCGCCCAACAAATTTTATCCGTCAGATCATAGATGAAGATCTGGCGACCGGGAAACACACGTCAGTGCATACGCGTTTTCCACCTGAACCGAATGGCTATTTACATATTGGTCATGCGAAATCAATCTGCTTGAATTTTGGCATTGCCAAGGATTATCAAGGCCAATGTAATTTGCGTTTTGATGATACAAACCCGGTAAAAGAAGATGTCGAATACGTTAACTCGATTCAAGAAGATGTTAAATGGCTTGGTTTTGAGTGGAGCGGCAATGTTCGTTATTCCTCTGACTACTTTGATACCTTGTATCAATATGCTATTGAGCTGATCAAAAAAGGCTTAGCTTATGTTGACGAGCTCAGTCCAGACGAAATTCGCGAATATCGTGGAACATTGAAAGAGCCGGGTAAAAATAGCCCATACCGTGAGCGCCTTATTGAAGATAACTTAGCATTATTCGAAAAAATGCGAGCGGGTGGCTTCGAAGAAGGAAAAGCGTGTTTACGTGCGAAAATCGATATGGCATCCCCATTTATGGTGATGCGCGATCCGGTTTTATATCGCATTAAATTTGCGGAACATCACCAATCCGGCAATAAATGGTGCATTTACCCAATGTATGACTTCACGCATTGTATTTCTGATGCATTAGAAGGTATTACACACTCTTTATGTACCTTAGAATTCCAAGACAACCGTCGTTTATATGATTGGGTATTAGATAATATCACCATTGATTGCCATCCACGTCAGTACGAGTTCTCTCGTCTGAATTTGGAATACACGGTGATGTCTAAGCGTAAACTGAACCAATTAGTCACCGAAAAACACGTCAATGGTTGGGATGATCCACGTATGTTAACCATTTCAGGTTTACGTCGTCGTGGTTATACCGCAGCCTCTATTCGTGAATTTTGCCAACGTATTGGTGTGACAAAACAAGACAACAATGTTGAAATGGCCTCTTTAGAGTCCTGTATTCGTGATGATCTGAATGAGTCGGCACCACGTGCTATGGCGGTTATCGACCCAGTTCGTGTTGTCATTGAAAATATGCCAGCGGGTGAAGAGATTTTAACAGCGCCAAACCATCCAAATAAACCGGAGATGGGAACGCGCCAAGTGCCATTTAGCAATGAAATTTATATTGACCGTGCTGACTTCCGCGAAGAAGCGAATCGCCAATATAAACGTTTAGTGTTAGGCAAAGAAGTGCGTTTGCGTAATGCTTACATCATTAAAGCAGAGCGTGTTGAAAAAGACGCAGAGGGTAACATCACAACCATCTACTGCACTTATGATGCAGGCACATTAAATAAAGACCCAGCAGATGGCCGTAAAGTGAAAGGCGTTATTCATTGGGTAAGTGTCGCTCACGCATTACCTGCAGAAATTCGTCTGTATGACCGTTTATTCACTGTGCCAAACCCAGGTGCAGAAGACGATTTCTTATCGGTTATCAATCCAGATTCACTGGTTATTCGTCAAGGTTTTGTTGAGCCGAGCCTGAAAAATGCCGTGGCAGAAAAAGCGTATCAGTTTGAACGCGAAGGCTATTTCTGTGCGGATAACAAGTTAAGTAGTGCAGAACATTTAGTCTTTAATCGGACGGTGGGGTTGCGTGATACTTGGGCGAAACTCGAGTTTAACTAAAATCCTCGTTATCCTTCGCGCTGTAGGTGTGTTAGCTTCACCCACTAGCCCTAGTCACATACTTATGTATGCTCCTAGGGTCTAGCGGTCTTGCTGCCTTCCTACAACACGAATGATTTAGAGGATTACCCCTGATAAATGAATTATTTAGGGGGCCTGATCGAGTATTAGAACAAAAAACGCTGACATTTATTATGTCAGCGTTTTTTTATAGTAGCCTACAAAATCAACAGAACCTATTCGGATTTGTTATCCACTTTTTCTTTTAATAATTCATGCAGATATTCATTCGCGGAAGTCACATTACCTTGCGCATCTTTAACTTGATACTCTTCGCCAGTAATGGACGATTTTGAAGCTACGTTATCAATAAATTGTTCTACAGTTTTGAGGCGTTTTTCTGTTTTACGCAGTTTTAATCGCAAATGAGATTCTGCGTCAGCGGCAGAATATTCAGTGCCATTACGTGTAAAAGTAAGATTTTGTTGTTTACCAAGCTCTGCTAATAATGATTCAGTACGCATTTTTTCTTCAGGGCTTAGCGCAAGGGCTTGAGTAGTCACAAAAACGCTTAAAAAAAGGACTAAAGCAGATGAAAAACGGTTTGATAGTTGGGCTGTGAGTGATTGCACGAATTTCTCTCCATAGAAAAAAGGTGAGTAAATTATAAGCAGTCTTTTAATTTAAACTATCGGTAAGATTCCTAGAATTCAATAAATGGTCATCTGTTAAGGCATAAACCGATAACCAATTCCTGTTTCGGTTAATAAGTGAATAGGGCGTGCTGGGTCATTTTCTAATTTTTGCCGTAGATGGCCCATGTAGATGCGTAAGTAATGATTATGTTCCACATAATTAGGCCCCCAGACTTGCAGTAATAAGTGCCTCTGAGTTAATACTTTACCGCTGTTAGCCACGAGTTCACTGAGTAAACGAAATTCAATCGGGGTTAGATGAAGTTCTTCATTTTGTTTGGTCACGACACGATTAATAAAGTCGATGGTAATATCCCCAAACTGGCATTTTGAGTTTTCTTGAGTGGCTTTGCCGAAGCGCCGTAAAGCCACTCTAACTCGAGCCAGTAACTCACTAATTCCGAAGGGTTTTGTGAGGTAATCATCAGCACCTGCATCCAATGCTGCCACTTTTTGTGATTCTTCTTCACGAGCGGATAAAACAATAATCGGAATACTACTCCACTGACGTAGATCACGAATTAAATCAAGCCCATCACCATCGGGTAAGCCAAGGTCTAAAATTAACAAATCAGGTTGTCGCGTACCGGATTCAATGAGGCCGCGTTGGTAATTTTCCGCCTCAAATACCTTCCAGCCTTCGCCTTCCAGCGCTAAGCGAACAAAGCGGCGGATTTCTTTTTCATCTTCAACAACCAGAATTTGATGGCTAGTACTCACAATATTGCTAATCCTTTTATGTTTCTACTTCGATATCAGGGTGTTGCTTTAAAGGTAAGACAAAATGGAAACTCGCTCCACCTTTATTATTGTTCTGCGCCCAAATTTCGCCTTCATGTAACTGAATAATAGCACGACAAATGGCGAGCCCTAAGCCAACACCTGGAATTGCGGACTCTTTTTGTGCTCGAGAAAATTTATCAAAAATGGTTTTTTCTTGCCCGTTTGGAATCGCATTGCTGGCATCCCATATTTCAATATGAATTTTTTGCCCTTCAACTGTAGCTCGAATACCAATCGGGGTATCGTCATGACTGTATTTTACGGCATTTTCTAATAGGTTGATTAACACCCGTTCAATCAAGTTAGCATCACAATAAAGTAATAAGTCTGCTGGAATATCAATTTCTAAAGGATGGCTGTGTAAGGTGTAATCTAAGGTTCTAACAGCACTACTGGTAATTTCTTGCAGTGATTCCCAGGCTAAATTGGGCTGAATACTGCCAGATTGTAAGCGAGCCATATCCAGTAAATTATTCACCAAGCGCGAAGTGCTAAGTACTTGCTGGCGCATTTGGTTCACTTGCTCTGTTAATGGTGAGTTTTCCGCAGACAAATTCAACATTAAGATTTCGGTTTGGCCGAATAAAACGGTGAGCGGTGTTTTTAGGTCATGAGACAATGCGGCAAGTAAGGAGTTTCTTAGTTGTTCACGTTCAATATCTAATTTGGCTGATTCAGCTTGTTTGGTCAGTTGCAGACGCGCAAGAGCGCTCGCTATCAGCCCCGTAAAGGTTTGCAGCATGCGTTGTTGTTCTGGGATCAATAACTGGCGCATGTTTCTTGGTTCAATGGCAAGAACAGCAAGGGTTTGATCGGCAGTGGTGATAGGTTGCAATTGATAGGGAACGCTTGGTAGTGTATCCGTGCCAGCACCGGCGGGTTGACGCTTATCAAAACACCATTTAGCAATGGCTTTATCAATCAGCATTTCACTGTGACCTTCACATTTTAATGGTGATAACTGGCTGTTTTCATCGGGGAGTAGCAAGCAGCTTTTGGCTTGAAATGCATTATTCAGGAAATGGTACCCAGTTCTCCCGATATCATCTGTCGTGATAGCTTGTCCTAATTCTTTTGTCATTTCATATAGGTGACGTGTTCGCTGCTCTCGATACCGAGCGATACGAGCTTGGTAGCGCATACCTGCAGTTAAATTCCCCACAACAACCCCCACAATTAGCATCACTGTAAACGTGACTAAATATTGCATATCCATGATAGCAAGGGAGAAATGGGGCTGAACAAAGAACAGATCAAAACTGATCACGTTGACCAGAGCGGCGAAAACAGAGGGGCGTCGGCCATAAAATAATGCGATTAACACGACACCTAATAGATAGAGTGTCACGAGGTTGGCTTTATCGAGAGCCAGTAAAAAGGTGCGTGAAAATAAGGTGATAGCGGCACACATCACGATAGCCATTAAATAGCCATTCATATCCGATCGCCATTTTTCAGAGAACGGCTTTCTTTCTGGTTCTTTGTCCCACTCGCTTTTCTCTTCAAGCGCGACAATCACTAAATCCAGATCAGGGCCGAGCTTACCAAGACGATCGGCAAAACCGGGACGTAAATTGAGCTTAAACCATTTGTTTGCTTTATTACGCCGACCAATCAATATCTTCCCTAAATTATGTTCTCGGGCATAACGTAATATCGCTTTTTCTTCCGAAGGATCAGATAAAGTTGCCGTTTCAGCACCTAAGTCTTGAGCAAGACGTAACGCTTTTAAGATAGCTCTACGCTGGGGTTCAGGTAGCTGATGAAGCGAGGGAGTTTCAACATAAACAGCATGCCAGACACTACCGAATTTTGCAGCAAGTCGTGCGGCTGTACGGACTAATTTTTCATTTCCGGTATTATGGCCAATGCATAGCAAGAGCCCATCGCGAGTGTGCCATACGGGGGCTTGGCCTTTACCATCACGAAATTCACGCATCTGGTCATCAACCCGGTCAGCAGTACGCCGAAGAGCCAGCTCACGTAGGGCAATTAAATTTCCTTTGCGGAAAAAATGCTCAATAGCGCGTTCGGCTTGCCCCGGTATATATACTTTGCCTTCTTTAAGGCGTTGTCGTAGGTCGTCAGGAGGAAGATCAACTAATACCACCTCATCAGCTGCATCAAAAATATGATCTGGAACTGTTTCTCGTACGCGAATACCTGTAATACTTCCCACGATGTCATTCAGGCTTTCAATGTGTTGAACGTTGATGGTTGTCAGTACGTCAATTCCGGCATCAAGGAGTTCTTCGACATCTTGCCAACGTTTAGGGTGGCGGCTGCCATGGGGGTTACTAAATGCTAATTCATCCATTAAAATTATGGCTGGATGCCTAGCAATTGCTGCGTCAATATCGAAACCATTTAGGCGGCGACCGTGATGAGTTATGCGCCTAGGTGGCAACAGAGAAAGGCCGTCAAGTAGCGCGGCCGTTTCTTCTCTTTCATGGGTTTCTACTACGCCAATCAGCACATCTAGCCCTTGAGCTCTGAGTCTCTGTGCTTCTTGCAGCATGGCATACGTTTTTCCAACACCAGCACAGGCACCGAAAAAAATCTTTAATTTGCCACGCCCAATTTCATTGGCTTTGACCAAGAGTTCATCAGGGTTAGGGCGAATAGGTTCTTGATTGTCCATCACAGCCCCTAGTGAGTTTGACTGTTTATTTGTTGTTGATATTCATCAAGTGCTAAGTTCAGTTTTAGCACATTAATGACGGGTTCACCTAAAAAGGGCAACAATGCCTGTTCAGTATGCGTTTCTATCAATGATTTTACTGTATCTAATGGAATTTGCCTGCTTTTTGCAATACGTGGAGCTTGGTATAACGCTGCATCAATAGAAATATTGGGGTCTAAGCCACTGGCGGAAGACGTGAGTAAATCTACTGGGATGGCATTACCTGCATCGGGGTTCTCTGCGCGCAGTTGTTCGCTACGCTCTGCCATCGTTTGTTGTAATAATGGGTTACTGACAGCCAAATTACTTCCACCAGAAGCTAAGGTATTGTAGGGGATATCGACAGTTGCTGAGGGGCGACCGTGAAAATAGCGAATATTACCCACATTTTGCCCGATTAAGGCAGAACCAACAATGCGCTCATCTTGTATGAGTAAAGAACCGTGAGCCTGCCATGGAAAAAAAATATTAGCGAGGCCAGTCACCATTAATGGGTAAGCAATACCTGTAAAAATGGTGAGTATAAATAACATAATCATCGACGAACGGATCATATTCATAATCAATTCCTTATATCCCAAAGAGGCTAATAAATAGATCAATCAGTTTGATCCCAATAAATGGCACGAGCAGCCCACCTAAACCATAAATGCCTAAGTTACGTTGCAATAATGATTGAGAGCTCATTGGCCGATAATTAACCCCTTTAATCGCGAGTGGGATCAAGAAGATAATGATCAATGCGTTAAAGATAACCGCAGAGAGGATAGCGGATGCAGGTGAGTGTAATTGCATAATATTTAACGCATTTAACTGTGGCCAAGTCACTGCAAAAGCTGCAGGGATAATGGCAAAATATTTAGCAATATCGTTAGCAATACTGAATGTGGTTAATGAGCCACGGGTCATCAGCATTTGTTTACCAATATGCACTACTTCAATCAACTTGGTTGGGTTGGAGTCTAAATCCACCATGTTACCGGCTTCTTTTGCAGCTTGAGTGCCAGAGTTCATTGCCACTGCGACATCCGCTTGTGCGAGTGCTGGCGCATCGTTGGTGCCGTCACCCGTCATGGCAACCAAGCGACCCTCGGATTGATATTGGCGGATCAGTGCCAGTTTGGCTTCAGGTGTCGCCTCAGCAAGAAAATCATCGACGCCTGCTTCGGCTGCAATTGCGGCTGCTGTTAAATGGTTATCTCCGGTGATCATCACGGTTTTGATGCCCATACTACGCATTTGAGAGAAGCGTTCTTTCATGCCCCCTTTGACGATATCTTTTAATGCTACGACACCTAAAACCGTTTTATTATCAACCACCACAAGTGGCGTTCCACCTAAATGGGCGACTTTTTCGACCAGTTGATCCGCTTCGACAGGAAATTTACTGTGGTTGGCTTCGATATAACGGCGGATGGCATCCGCAGAGCCCTTGCGGATCATTCGTTCGCCAATATTGACACCACTCATACGTGTCATTGCGGAGAAAGGAACAAAAGTTGCATTCAGGGCATGAATGTCTCTTTCACGTAAATTGAATTTTTGTTTTGCCAGTACCACAATACTGCGGCCTTCTGGCGTTTCATCCGCTAAAGATGATAATTGTGCGGCATCCGCCAGTTGCTGCTCTGTAATATCCGTTAGTGGTAAAAATTCAGAGGCTTGGCGGTTTCCCAGTGTAATGGTCCCCGTTTTATCGAGTAATAGGACGTCAACATCTCCTGCTGCTTCCACGGCACGGCCGCTGGTGGCAATCACATTCGCACCTAGCATGCGACTCATTCCTGCCACACCGATGGATGACAGCAATCCACCAATGGTTGTTGGAATCAAGCAGACTAATAACGCTATCAACACTAAAATAGAAACGGCACTGCCTGCACCTGCATGCTCTGCGGCAAAAACGGTGAATGGGTATAAGGTGGCACAAACTAAAACAAAGATAATAGTCAGCGCGGTTAACAAAATAGTTAAGGCAATTTCATTTGGCGTTTTACGGCGTTGTGCGCCTTCAACCATGGAAATCATTCTATCTAAGAAGGTTTCACCGGGATTGACGGTACACTCGACTATCAGCCAATCGGAAAGTACGCGAGTTCCGCCTGTCACTGAAGAGAAATCACCACCAGATTCGCGGATCACGGGAGCGGATTCCCCCGTGATGGCACTTTCATCCACGGAAGCACCACCTTCGATGACTTCGCCATCACAAGGAATGGTTTCTCCGGCACGGATCAACACAATATCGCCTTTGCGTAACTGATCTGAACTCACGATATCTTGGTTCGCCTCCAATGAGGCCGAAGCTAACCGTGTGGCGCTACTTTGTTGTTTAACACCTTTTAAGCTCTGTGCTTGGGCTTTGCTTCGCCCTTCGGCAAGCGCTTCTGCAAAGTTGGCAAAAATCACTGTGAACCACAGCCAAAGGGTGATCATTCCACTGAACCAAGCACTGCCTTGTGTGTAATCCATTACCATAGCTAGCCAGAGTAACGTGGTGATCATACTGCCAATATAGACCACAAACATGACTGGATTACGCCATTGCGCTTGTGGTGTACATTTTTTGATAGATTCAATAATGGATTGTTTAATTAATTGATTATTGAATAATTTAGTTTGTTTATTTTTCATTTTTCTTTCCTCATTATCCGGCAAAACCAATGTGTAATTGCTCAGCGATAGGGCCTAATGCAAGAGCGGGTACAAAGGTCAGTGCGCCAATGAGAAGTACGGTGAAAACCAGTAAGCCAATAAATAATGGGCCAGTTGTCGGTAATGTGGCATGGCTTTGCGCTTGGGGTTTCTTATTGGCCATGGAACCTGCGATAGCCAAGACAGGAAGAATGACACCAAAGCGGCCTATAAACATCGCAATGGCAAGTAGCACATTGTAAAACGGAGTGTTAGCGCTGAGCCCAGCAAAAGCGCTACCGTTATTATTAGCCGCAGAAGAAAAGGCGTATAACACTTCACTAAACCCATGCGCTCCGGGGTTTAAAATTCCTGCACGGCCCGCTTCGGTCATTAATGAAATAGTGGTACCAAGTAGCACTAAGGTTGGGGTGACTAAAATCGCCAGTGCCACCATTTTCATTTCCCGAACTTCGATTTTTTTACCGAGGTATTCAGGTGTACGGCCAATCATCAAGCCAGCAAGGAAAACGGCGAGTAACACAAACAGCAACATGCCGTATAAACCGGAACCGACACCACCAAAAACCACTTCTCCTATTTGCATTAACCACATCGGTACCATTCCGCCCATCGCGGTAAAGGAGTCATGCATGGCGTTGACAGCCCCACAAGATGCTGCAGTTGTCACAACCGCAAATAAAGCGGAACCGACAATCCCAAAGCGGCTCTCTTTTCCTTCCATATTGGCGGTACTTGTCGCGTGTAAGTCTGCTAAAAATGGGTTCCCCACATACTCTGCTTTAACTACGACAATGGCAGTAACCACAAAAATGATCCCCATAACCCAGAGCAAGGTATGGCCTTGTTTGTTGTTACCAACCACACGGCCAAAAGCAAAGCAAAGTGCGGTAGGGATCAGGAAAATAGCAAACATTTGCACAAAATTACTCAGTGCGGTTGGGTTTTCAAAAGGATGTGATGAGTTAGCACCAAAGAAGCCGCCCCCATTGGTGCCGAGTAATTTTATCGCTTCTTGGGAAGCTACTGGCCCCATAGGTAATAATTGCTCACTGCTATCTAAAGGGTGAATAATTAAATAGCCGGAGAAATTTTGAATAACCCCTTGGCTAACAAAAAAGAGAGCGAAAACTAGGGCTAAAGGGAAGAGTAAATACACGGTGATGCGGTATATATCTAACCACGCATTACCGACAGTTTTACTGCCATGGCGTGAAAAAGCGCGGATCAATGCGAAAACAACCGCAATACCGGTGGTAGCAGAAAGGAAGTTTTGTACCGTCAACCCGGCCATTTGGCTCAAATAACTTAATGTATTTTCGCCACTATAAGCTTGCCAGTTGGTATTGGAAATAAAACTAATGGCGGTATTAAAGGCTAAATCCCAGCTCATCCCTTCAAAGTGTTGAGGGTTAAGGGGTAAACGGCCTTGGCAGACTAAAATAACGAATAATAAAATAAAACCTAAAAGATTAAATAATACAATCGCTAAGGCATATTGCCGCCAATTCATCTCAGCCATGTCTCTTCCTGGCTGTTTGACTCCGGTTAAACGCCAAAGTAGGGACTCACTGCTTGCTAACCGACGAGGTATATCATTGTCGATTAACTGGGCAATACCATTGCCTAAAGGCTTTGCTAAGATGAATAAGATCAGTAAAAAACTACCTAAAAATAGCAATGTGGTGGTAGTCATATCAGAAATCCTCCGCGTTAAGCAGGGCATAAATCAGATACGTCAGCAGCAAAACAACGAGAACTGCCCCAATAATGGAAAGTAATGACACAGTATTTTCTCCTTATTATTTCCATGTGATAAGGCTAAAGAGTTCGTTGTAAAGAAGCTGATAAAAAGCACGGGTAGGGTGTAAAAAAAGTATAAAAATGGCTGTTTACTTAGCAAAAAGAGAGTGCTTAATAGAAAAAGTGGCGTGGGATTTTATTAATTCATTTGTTATTTAATTGTAATTAAAATGTATGAATAAAACGTTAATTGGTTAAGGAATGTAATAAAAATACGAAATAAGCAGATTTTTTAGAAAAATTTACATATTAAGTGGTCAGATGAGTAGTTTTATTACACAATTTGCGATATCCTATCTACAGTCAATATATTTCATATTATCTGTCCGGTTTTAGTCGCTCTTTACTACTGTGTTAATGGGAAATGTGTGTTAATGGGGAATGATAGAGCAAGGCTGGAATCGACAAATAAAGTGGCAACTGAAGGAGGATACCGATGTCCACATATCGCGAATATTCCCGTAATCAGGTACTTGCACGCCGCACTGCTGCTGTAACAGCTGGCATTATTGCGTTTCCGGTTATGGTTTTTTATCCAAAAAGAGCAAGGTTTTATAGTCATTTACATAAGGTTTGGGCAAAAACCAGTGATAAACCTGTTTGGCTAGAACGTTCAGAAACAACCTTAGAAAGCCATCGCTAATTTAGTGCTTAATGGTGAGTAGTAACCCCTGCAATATTGAATTGTGGGGGTTTTGTTTTTAATCCCGCCTATTTTTATTCTATATACTTCAAATAACACAGAAAAAAATCATGTTTCCGTTTATGCTTATTGATTATCAGTCAATTACGTTCAAACTGGTGGATAAACCGTTTAGCTGTGCAGTAAAAAGGACAACATAATGCATAACTTAAGATTAGAAGAAATCATTAATGACGAATTGAAAGTTAGTGAGTTCCAAGATTTTGCACCGAATGGATTGCAAGTTGAAGGGCGACCACATGTACATAAAATCATCACTGGTGTGACAGCTTGCCAAGCATTATTGGATGTTGCCGTTGAAAAGAAAGCCGATGCCATTATTGTTCATCATGGCTATTTTTGGAAAAATGAGCCCGCCATTATCAAAGGGATGAAGAAAAATCGCTTAAAAACATTATTAGCGAATGATATCAACTTGTATGGTTATCATCTCCCATTAGATGCACACCATCAATTAGGCAATAATACACAACTTGCTTATATTATGGGGGTGCAGGTAAATGGCCAAATCGACCCATTAATGCCATTTGGTTTTTTTGATCAACCGATTACTCCTTCAGAGTTAACGTCTCGTTTAGAAACTCGCCTTGGTCGTAAAGTCCTACATTGTGGTGATAATGCAAAAGAAGAAATTCGTCAAATCGCATGGTGTACAGGGGGAGGGCAAGGCTTTATCCTACAAGCGGCTGAATTTGGTGTAGATGCCTTTGTAACGGGGGAAGTTTCGGAACAAACCATTCATATAGCAAGGGAAATGGGGATCCATTTCTACAGTGCAGGGCATCATGCAACGGAACGTTATGGGATTAAAGCGCTGACTAAGTGGCTTGTAGATGAACATGGGTTAGATGCGGAGTTTATCGATATCGATAACCCTGCCTAAATTCTCGTCATATTTCGAACTGTGGCTGTGTTGGCTTCACTCGGCTACTTGGGTCACATACTTTTGTATGCTCCCCAAGATACCCTTATTCGCCGCCTAGCCACAACTCGAACTATTTAGAGAATTAAATTTTTGCCGCCTTTTACATCAAAGCGTTGTTGGCTGCATTCACGAACCCTAGTCACATACTTATATATGCTCCTAGGGCTTCACTCTTTTGCCGCCTAGCGGTGATTCGAAATAATTAGAATATTGATAATCTATTGAAAATAAAAATAAAAATAGCTATTTGGTTCGGTATTTTAACGATGCGAAAACCAATACTGCACTTGAAATAGTTAACACTAAACCTAAGTGCTGGCTCCAACCTGCAACCATCAAACCAATGGCGAGCCCGATGTAGTAAAATAACCCTAAAATGGCGCCGGCGGTGCCTTTTTGCTCACCATAACGGTTTAATGCATGGGCAAGTATGTTCGGGATCGCAATTCCATAACCAATAACAATGCCAATAACGGGTAAAACAAACCAAATTGAATCCATTAGCACAAAAACTAAACAACCACTCACCAATGAAATGAGGCTGGCAAGCTTAACAAGTTGTTCAGATGTGTGTTTTTTAGCCAATAAATAGCGATTTGATATCGAACCTAAACCGACTCCAAGTGCTAATAAAATCCCAGTTAATCCAAACTGTTGTTGAGTGAGCATTAATTGTTCAAAACTGAATGGTGCCAGCTGATAATAGCTAAATAAATTAATGTTGAAAAATGCTATCAAGATCACATTTCTAACAATTTCTTTATCTGCGATCATCCGTAAAAATGTCTTAATAAATGAGATATGAGTCACGGTTTTAGGCTTGGTCTCGGGTAAACGACAGATTGACCAGAGAAAAAGCACCACAGCTAAAATCGCTAAGCCGATAAAAACGGTTTGATAACCACCAAAATTAACGAGTCCAGCACCAAATAACATCCCTAAAGCGGGGCTGACAGCCAAAGCAACGCCCATAATAGAAAAAACTTTGGCTAATTCATGGCCTTGGTAGCTATCGCGCATGGCGGTTTGTGTACCAATTGAACCTACGGCAGCGCCAAAGGCTGACAATATTCTCATTAGTAATAATAAATAAAAATGTGTGACAAATAACGCGCCAATAGACGCAATGCCATATATCAATAAACCCGCCAGAATCGTCGGGCGACGCCCTAAGGTGTCACACATGCGCCCCCAAAGCACCACGCCTAATGCAAAAGCAAAGAAATAAAGCGACAGCGTTTGTGAAGCTTTCTCCGCATTTACTGAGAAGGCACTGGCGATATCAGTGAGTGCGGGGCTGTATATGGTTTCCACAATTTGTGGAAACATCATCAAGGCAACAGCAAGCCATAATGAAAGAGGGTGTTTCATACTTATTTTCCTGCCAATCTACTAATAATAAAGGGGCTAATTAGATACAACGATTCAATGGCAGGCAGTTTAGTGTTATTTTTATTGTCTTATTACAATAATAAAGACTATAAATATCAAAAAAGAGACATTATGGCTTGGCTAAATCAAACAGATGAATTTCAAACTCACTGGTATCCTGCGCCAGTATTGGGAATTGCAGCAAAAATGGGGCAGCATGACTCTGGCTTTCATAAACATGAAATGGGACAGCTTTTGTTTACACAACAAGGATGTATACGAATTTCACTGAAAAATCGTCTGTCTTTACTTCCTCCGGGGAGAGTGGCTTGGATCCCACCATTTGTTCTTCATCGAGCTCAAATGCGAGCATCAGTGGGCTACCGTTCGGTTTATTTAGCGCAAGAATACGCTGACAGAATAGGGAATGAGGTGGTGATATTAAGTATTTCATCGTTATTGAGAGAAGTGCTTGAACGCATTGCGATTGCACCATTTGATAGTGATTGGCAACAAGGGCATTTGGCTAATTTATTGCCCGTATTTATCGATGAGTTACAAAGTGCAACTTTAGAGCCAACACTGCTACCATTACCGCAAGATAGGCGTTTTAAAGGGGTTGATATCGAACAATTACCTCCAAATTTAAACCAATTAGCACAAACGGTTGGTGCGAGTGAGAAGACGATTACCCGGATTTTTTTTAAAGAAACAGGAATGAATTATCAAGCATGGCGCCAACAATGGCGTTTTATTAAAGCGATTGAATTACTCGCACAAGAAAAGCCCTATCACTATATAACTCAAGAACTTGGCCTAACCAGCGATAGCGCATTTATTAGTTTTTTCCGTAAAATGAGCGGGGTCACACCGAGGGAATACCAACAGTAATACGGCGTGAAAGAACGAAAAAAGCCTCGATTTTTCGAGGCTTTAAGACTTGTAGGGTTTTAGATTTAACTAAATATTATTTTTTTGCTAATTCTGAGTTGAATTCACGTTTGTCATAACCCGTGTACAGCTGACGAGGACGGGCAATTTTCAGGCCGTCATCGTGCATTTCATTCCAGTGAGCAATCCAACCGATAGTACGTGCAATGGCAAAAATAACAGTAAACATTGAAGAAGGAATACCCATTGCTTTCAAGATGATACCTGAATAGAAGTCAACGTTCGGGTACAGTTTTTTCTCAATGAAGTACGGGTCGTTCAATGCGATACGTTCCAGCTCCATTGCGACTTCCAGCAAACTGTCATTCAGGCCAAGTTCGTTTAGAACTTCATGGCAAGTTTCACGCATTACTGTTGCACGTGGGTCATGGTTTTTATAAACACGGTGACCGAAGCCCATTAAGCGGAAAGAGTCATTTTTGTCTTTAGCACGCTCAATAAACGCAGGGATGTGCTCAACGGTTTGGATTTCTTCCAACATACGCAAGCAAGCTTCGTTAGCACCACCATGAGCAGGCCCCCACAGTGAAGCAATACCCGCTGCGATACAAGCAAATGGGTTTGCACCAGATGAACCCGCAGTACGAACTGTAGATGTTGAGGCGTTTTGCTCGTGGTCAGCGTGCAGAATCAAAATACGATCCATTGCGCGCTCTAAAACAGGATTAACCGTGTATTCTTCACAAGGTGTAGAGAACATCATGTGCAAGAAATTACCCGCGTATGACAGGTCATTACGTGGATAAACAAAAGGTTGGCCAATTGAATATTTGTAACACATCGCTGCAACTGTTGGCATTTTTGACAGCAGGCGATAAGCCGTAATTTCACGGTGACGTGGGTTGTTAACATCCAGCGCATCGTGATAGAACGCGGCTAATGCCCCCGTAACACCACATAAAACGGCCATTGGGTGTGAGTCACGGCGGAAACCATTAAGCATGCGTGTAATTTGCTCATGGATCATGGTATGGCGAGTCACCGTATTTTTAAATACGTCATATTGTTCTTGAGTCGGTGCTTCACCGTATAGCAGGATATAACAAACTTCGAGATAAGAGGCTTCGGTGGCGAGTTGATCGATAGGGAAACCACGGTGCAACAGAATGCCTTGATCACCATCGATATAGGTGATTTTTGATTCACAGGATGCAGTAGAAGTAAAACCAGGGTCGTAGGTAAAGAACCCTTTAGAACCTAAAGTTCGGACATCGATAACGTCTTGACCAATCGTTGGGCTTAAAATATCTAGGTCAATATCACCCTTACTACCAGTCGTTAGCTTAGCTTTGTTATCAGCCATTACGGTCTCCTTAGCGCTTGATAATCGACACCCAACAACCCAGAAGCTCAGCGTTATACTGTGTCTTCGTGCATTGTTCTACCGGTATGCTTTGGAAATCAGCTCGCTATCACATAAAACCTGAAATCTGAGACCGACGACAATGTAATTAGGTTGTTTATGAGTGTGTAGATGTTATGTTCTTTTTGTTGTTTTCCCTACAATATCATTATTTGTGGTAAGAGGAACAACTTTCATAACTTTTGTTATTAATACCCATCATAGTTCAAATTGAAGAGTATTTAACATTGCAACATTCACGTTTTTTCTTTTCCGATGAAGGGTAAACAGCACCGTTAAGATAATTCTGCCAGACCTATATGTAAGATAAATGTTGAATCATTGTCAAATAAGATAAGCACATTTATACAAAATGTTTAAATCGTGATCCTTCTCACTGTTCGGGCTAAATGTCTCCAAACATTTTGTGTGGGAATTGTAATGGCATTGTGAAGACTTTATACTAGCGGCAGGTCTCCGGATTACCCTGTAGTAGGAGTTCCCAGCGTGATCAGTATGCAACTTTATTTAAACATGATGGATTAGAGTTTGTGTTAAGTTGCATTTTGTACCCCTGTCGCTGTCTGATTTCCACCCCAGGTCCGGAGGATGGAAAATAATAAAGAGCTGTGTGGGCAAAATTGTGAAAAAACAAAGACCTGTCAACCTTGATTTGCAGACGATTCACTTCCCGATCACTGCAATATCTTCGATCTTGCACCGTGTCTCTGGCGTCATTACTCTCATCGCAGTTGGTATTCTGCTTTGGTTGTTAGGGACATCTCTCTCCTCTCCAGAAGGTTTTCAATACGCGTCTGAAATAATGACTGGCTTTTTTGCTAAGTTCATTCTTTGGGGCATCTTGACTGCTTTGGCTTACCACATCTGTGGTGGTATTCGTCATATGCTAATGGATTTCGGTTGTGTTGATGAAACGCTTGCTGCTGGTAACTCATCTGCAAAAATTACATTTGTCATTACCGTGATTTTAGCAATTCTGGCGGGGATTTTAGTATGGTAAGTAATGCTTCAGCTTTAGGCCGTACTGGTATCCAGGACTGGCTATTAATCCGTGGTTCTGCGATTGTTATCGCACTCTACGTACTCTACATTGTTGGTTTTGTTGCTATTAACGACATTACCTATGAAGTCTGGCGTGGCTTTTTCGCCTCTTCTGTGACGAAAGTATTCACAATCCTCACCTTGTTCTCGATTCTTGTCCATGCGTGGATTGGCATGTGGCAAGTGCTGACTGACTACGTTAAACCTTTAGCAATTCGTTTAGTATTGCAGCTGGCTATCGTTGTAGGTCTGTTGGCTTATTTAATTTACGGAACAATTGTTGTGTGGGGTGCATAAATGAATCTGCCAATCAGAGAGTTTGACGCTATCGTTATCGGTGCGGGTGGCGCAGGTATGCGTGCCGCATTACAAATTTCACAGATGGGCCTATCTTGCGCGCTTCTGTCAAAAGTCTTCCCAACCCGTTCTCATACTGTATCAGCACAAGGCGGTATTACTGTTGCTTTAGGTAATACTCACCCTGATAACTGGGAATGGCACATGTACGATACCGTGAAAGGTTCCGACTACATCGGTGACCAAGATGCTATTGAATATATGTGTAAAACAGGGCCAGAAGCTATCCTCGAATTAGAGCATATGGGGTTGCCATTCTCTCGCCTTGATGACGGAAGTATTTATCAACGTCCATTTGGTGGCCAGTCTAAAAACTTCGGTGGTGAGCAAGCTGCACGTACTGCTGCTGCGGCTGACCGTACTGGCCACGCACTGTTGCATACGTTGTATCAGCAGAACTTAAAAAACCACACAACCATTTTTTCTGAATGGTATGCCCTTGATTTAGTTAAAAACCAAGATGGCGATGTTGTAGGTTGTACTGCGATTTGTATGGAAACAGGTGAACTGGTTTATTTCAAAGCGAAAGCCACTATTTTAGCAACAGGTGGTGCGGGTCGTATTTACCAATCAACCACTAACGCACACATCAATACGGGTGATGGTGTAGGGATGGCTGCTCGTGCAGGTGTTCCACTACAAGATATGGAAATGTGGCAATTCCACCCAACAGGTATCGCAGGTGCGGGTGTTCTCGTCACTGAAGGTTGCCGTGGTGAAGGCGGTTACTTGCTGAATAAAGATGGCGAGCGCTTTATGGAACGTTATGCGCCGAATGCGAAAGACCTTGCAGGTCGTGATGTTGTCGCGCGTTCTATCATGATTGAAATTCGTGAAGGTCGTGGTTGCGATGGTCCATGGGGCCCACATGCCAAACTGAAACTGGATCACTTAGGAAAAGAAGTTCTGGAATCACGTTTACCAGGTATTCTTGAATTATCTCGCACTTTTGCTCACGTTGACCCAATCAAAGAGCCAATTCCAGTTATTCCTACTTGTCACTACATGATGGGCGGTATTCCGACTAAAGTCACTGGTCAAGCTATTCGTTATAACGAAAAAGGCGAAGATGAAGTTATTCCGGGTCTGTTTGCTGTGGGTGAGATTGCCTGTGTATCTGTACACGGCGCTAACCGTTTAGGCGGTAACTCACTCCTCGACTTAGTCGTATTTGGTCGTTCAGCGGGTCTGCATTTGAAAGAGTCCATCATGGAACAAGGTTCAATGCGTGATGCCTCTGAATCTGATATCGATGCAGCGATGACTCGCTTTAACCGTTGGGAAGGGGCGCGTACTGGCGAAGACCCAACTGAAATCCGTAAGGCACTGCAAACCTGTATGCAGCACAACTTCTCGGTATTCCGTGAAGGTGATGCGATGGCGAAAGGTTTAGAAGAGCTGAAAGTGATTCGTGAACGCTTGCAAAATGCGCGTCTTGATGATACCTCGACTGAGTTTAATACTCAGCGTATCGAATGTTTAGAACTGGATAACCTGATGGAAACGGCTTATGCAACTGCACAAGCTGCAAACTTCCGTACAGAAAGTCGTGGTGCGCATAGCCGCTTTGACTACCCAGAGCGAGATGATGCGAATTGGTTATGTCACTCATTATATTTACCGCAATCTGAAACGATGACGCGTCGTGAAGTCAACATGCAGCCAAAACTGCGTGAAGCCTTCCCACCGAAAATTCGTACCTACTAATGCGTGGTGTTAATCCAGTTGCGGAGAAATAAACTATGAAATTACAATTTTCGATTTATCGCTACAATCCTGATGTGGACAACGCACCTCGTATGCAAGATTACACGCTAGAAGTTCCTGAAGGGCGTGACATGATGTTGCTGGATGCGTTAATCCAAATCAAAGAGCAAGATCCAACATTATCCTTCCGTCGTTCTTGTCGTGAAGGGGTGTGCGGTTCTGATGGTCTGAACATGAACGGTAAAAACGGGTTGGCATGTATTACGCCATTATCTGCTTTAATCCGTGGTGGGAAGAAAATTGTCATTCGTCCATTGCCGGGTCTGCCTGTTGTGCGTGACCTGATTATCGACATGACACAATTCTATACCCAATACGAAAAAATTCGTCCATATCTCATTAATGATAACAAGAATCCACCGGCGCGTGAGAATTTACAAACTCCTGCACAACGTGAAAAACTCGATGGTTTATATGAGTGTATTTTGTGTGCTTGTTGTTCGACTTCTTGCCCATCTTTCTGGTGGAATCCGGACAAGTTTATCGGGCCTGCAGGCTTGTTGGCAGCGTATCGCTTCTTAATTGATAGCCGTGATACTGAAACCGATTCACGATTAGATGATCTGAACGACGCTTTTAGTGTCTTCCGCTGTCATAGCATCATGAATTGTGTCAATGTATGCCCTAAAGGACTAAATCCAACGAAAGCTATCGGTCATATTAAATCTATGTTACTAAAACATAGCGCTTAATGATGAATATTTAACCCGCAGTGCTCAGGTGCTGTGGGTTAAAATGGAAATAGCACAAAATAAAAACATAAGTTAAAAGAAACGCGTAAAGTAAAAACAATGACATGATTTTAATGCGCGGAAGCTCACAAAAGCGCGAAAACGAAATACCAACAATGAGCATCAGAAAGTAACATTGTCACCCATAAAAAGTAGTATTTATTAAAACGTTGTCATTACAAAAGCGTAAAAAAGTGAAAGCAAAGAAAGTAACAGTAAAAAGTAGAAAAAATAGCCAACTGCAAAAGATGAAGACGACAGCCCAAGCATAGGGGCCTTTAAAAACCGCAGCCAGTTTTTAAAGGTTCCTTAAAAGGGAAACCCTTACTGATAAAGGGCCTCCCAAAGAGAGAACATGCATAAAGCACGTCCAAGAGAACCTTTATCGAGGTCGCTTAAATGCGGCGATTAGTTAACCACGGCGAAAACTAAAGCTTTAATAGCTTAAGGGATCACAATGCAGAACGGCGTAATGAAGGACTGGCTGGATTCAAGCTTTCTGGCAGGCGCGAACCAGACTTATATAGAACAGCTCTATGAAGATTATCTGACTGACCCTAACTCTGTCGATGCCGAGTGGAAAGCAATTTTTGAGCAACTCCCTGGTGCAGCATTAGGCACTAGCGGTGAACAATTCCACTCCCAAGCGCGCGATTACTTCCGTCGCTTAGCAAAAGACTCTACACGTTATCACACCTCTGTTAGCGATCCAGCTATCGACGCAAAACAAGTTAAAGTTTTGCAATTAATCAATGCGTTCCGCTTCCGCGGGCACCAAAATGCGAATCTTGACCCGTTAGGTCTTTGGAAACGTGAATCTGTTCCAGATTTAGACCCAGCATTCCACAACCTGACGAAAGAAGACTTCAACGAAACCTTCAACGTGGGTTCATTTGCTATTGGCAAAGAAACCATGAAGCTTAGTGAGCTATATGAGCACTTGAAACGTATTTATTGCGGTTCTATCGGTGCTGAATATATGCATATCACGAATACAGAAGAAAAACGTTGGATCCAACAACGTCTTGAGTCTGTTGACGTTTCTAAGGTTTTCTCTGTAGAAGAGAAAAAACGCTTCTTAGCTGAATTAACCGCGGCTGAAGGGCTTGAGCGTTACATTGGGGCTAAATTCCCAGGCGCTAAACGTTTCTCATTGGAAGGTGGTGATTCACTGATCCCAATGCTGAAAGATTTAATCCACCACGCAGGCAAGCAAGATACCCGTGAAGTTGTTTTGGGTATGGCTCACCGTGGGCGTTTAAACGTTTTAGTTAATATCTTAGGTAAAAAACCGGGCGAATTATTTGATGAATTCGCGGGTAAACATAAAGACCACTCTAGTGCGGGTGACGTTAAATATCACCAAGGTTTCTCTTCTGACTTTGAAACCGCAGGTTCTCGTGTTCACTTAGCATTAGCATTTAACCCATCTCACCTTGAGATTGTTAGCCCTGTGGTTATTGGTTCAGTGCGCGCGCGTCGTGATCGTCTGGATGAAGGCCGCAGCAACATGGTTCTGCCAATCACCATCCACGGTGACTCCGCAGTCACAGGTCAAGGTGTTGTACAAGAAACACTGAACATGTCTCAAGCTCGTGGTTACGAAGTTGGCGGTACAATGCGTATCGTGATTAATAACCAAATTGGTTTTACCACTTCAAACCCGAAAGATACACGTTCAACCGAATACTGTACTGACATCGTTAAAATGGTACAGGCGCCAATTTTCCACGTGAATGCCGATGACCCTGAAGCGGTTTCTTTTGTGACACGTTTGGCACTGGATTTCCGTAACACGTTCAAACGCGATGTGATGATTGATTTAGTATGTTATCGCCGTCATGGTCATAACGAAGCGGATGAGCCAAGTGCAACTCAGCCAGTGATGTATCAAAAAATCAAGCAGCACCCAACACCACGTAAAATTTATGCAGACCGTTTAATTGCAGAAAATGTGTTAAGTGCCAATGATGTCACTGAAATGGTCAATCTGTATCGCGATGCGCTAGATGCAGGTAACTGTGTGGTTGAAGAGTACCGTGAAATGGGGCTGAACTCATACACATGGGCTCCATATTTAAACCATGAATGGGATGCATCATATAAATCAACCGTTGATATTAAACGCTTAACTGAACTGGCAACTAAAGTTAGTACTATTCCAGAGGGCGTGGTTGCGCAATCTCGTGTTGAGAAAATTTATGCAGACCGTGCCGAAATGGCGAAAGGTGAAAAACTTCTCGACTGGGGTGCAGCTGAAACTTTAGCGTACGCAACATTGGTTGATGAAGGTATTCCTGTTCGTTTATCGGGTGAAGATGCGGGCCGTGGTACATTCTTCCACCGTCATGCAGTGGTCCACAACCAAACGAATGGTTCAGTTTATGTTCCACTGCAAAATATTCATAACGGCCAAGGCGTGTTTAATGTTTGGGACTCTGTTCTGACTGAAAATGCCGTATTAGCATTTGAATATGGTTATGCAACCACAGAACCTCGTGCATTGACTATCTGGGAAGCGCAATTTGGTGACTTCGCTAACTGTGCTCAAGTGGTTATCGACCAATTCATTAGCTCTGGTGAGCAAAAATGGGGTCGTATGTGCGGTCTGGTCATGTTACTGCCTCATGGTTATGAAGGTCAGGGTCCAGAGCACTCATCTGCACGTTTAGAGCGTTACTTGCAACTGTGTGCTGACCAAAACATGCAAGTGTGTGTTCCGTCAACACCTGCTCAGGTTTACCACATGTTACGTCGCCAAGCCTTACGTGGCATGCGTCGTCCTCTGATTGTGATGTCACCAAAATCTCTGCTACGTCACCCATTAGCGGTCTCTAGCATGGAAGAATTGGCAAATGGTACATTTGAGCCAGTTATCGGTGAAATCGATGAAATCAATCCGAAAAATGTGAAACGCGTCGTTATGTGTTCAGGGAAAGTCTATTACGATCTGTTAGAACAACGTCGTAAAAATGAACAAACTGACGTTGCTATCGTGCGTATCGAACAGCTATATCCGTTCCCACACGAAGACATTCAAAAAGCGTTGGCGCAATTTACTGATGTAAAAGACTTTGTATGGTGTCAAGAAGAGCCATTAAACCAAGGTGCTTGGTATTGCAGTCAACATAACTTCCGTGAAGCTATCCCAGCAGGGGCAACTTTACGTTATGCAGGTCGAGCTGCTTCTTCATCTCCAGCAGTTGGCTATACGTCCGTACACCAGGAACAACAAAAAGCCCTGGTTAATGACGCTTTGAACATTGAATAATTAAAGGATAGAAAATGAGTAGCGTAGAAATTCTTGTTCCCGATCTTCCTGAGTCCGTTGCAGATGCTACGGTTGCCACATGGCATAAAAAACCAGGTGACAGTGTTCAGCGTGATGAAGTACTGGTTGAGATCGAAACAGATAAAGTCGTATTAGAAGTTCCTGCAAGCGAAGCGGGTGTATTAGAAGCTATCGTTGAAGATGAAGGTGCAACGGTATTATCTAAGCAATTACTGGGGCGCATTCGTTTAGGCGACAGCACTGGTATCCCTGCTGAAGTGAAAGAAGCACAAGAATCAACACCTGCACAACGTCAAACTGCAAGTCTAGAAACAGAAAGCAACGATGCGCTGACCCCAGCTATTCGCCGTTTAATTGCAGAGCACGATTTAAACCCTGCGGATATCAAAGGGACTGGCGTTGGTGGACGTTTAACTCGCGAAGATGTTGAAAAACATTTAGCGGCAAATAAATCTGCGGCACCTGCGGCGAAAGCACCAGAAGCGCCACAAGCGCCTTTAGCGCATCGTAGCGAAAAACGTGTTCCAATGACGCGTTTACGTAAACGTATCGCAGAGCGTCTGTTAGAAGCGAAAAACACTACTGCAATGTTGACGACGTTTAACGAAGTCAATATGCAACCAATCAAAGACTTACGTAAACAATATGGCGAAGTATTCGAAAAACGTCATGGTGTTCGTTTAGGCTTTATGTCTTTCTATGTGAAAGCTGCTGTTGAAGCACTGAAACGCTACCCAGAAGTGAATGCTTCTATCGATGGCGATGATGTGGTTTACCATAACTATTTCGATATTAGTATTGCAGTTTCAACACCACGTGGTCTGGTAACACCTGTTCTACGTGATGTCGATGCAATGAGCATGGCTGATATCGAGAAGAAAATTAAAGAACTGGCTGTCAAAGGTCGTGATGGTAAATTAACTGTTGAAGACTTAAGTGGCGGTAACTTCACTATCACTAATGGTGGCGTATTCGGTTCTCTGATGTCTACACCTATCATTAACCCACCACAGAGCGCGATTTTAGGCATGCATGCGATTAAAGACCGCCCTATGGCTGTAAATGGTAAGGTAGAGATTCTTCCTATGATGTATTTAGCACTGTCTTACGACCACCGTTTAATCGATGGTAGTGAGTCAGTTGGCTTCTTAGTCGCTATCAAAGATATGCTGGAAGATCCAACTCGTTTACTGCTGGACGTATAGCAACATAACAGGGCAGGGTACAACTTGTCCGGTCTGAAGTAACCGATGCAGCCCGTTCGCGGGTTGCTAAATCAGTAACAATTGCAGGAGGCGAATAAACGCCTCTTCAGACTCAATTATGGATAGAACATCATGAATTTACACGAGTACCAGGCAAAACAGTTGTTTGCACGTTATGGGATGCCTGCACCGACAGGTTATGCCTGTTCATCAGTCGCTGAAACCGTCGATGCTGCTAAAAAAATTGGTGACGGCCCATGGGTAATTAAATGCCAAGTTCACGCAGGTGGACGTGGTAAAGCTGGCGGCGTAAAAGTCACTAGTGATATCAATGAAGTGAAAGCATTTGCAGAACACTGGTTAGGTAAAAACTTAGTTACCTATCAAACTGATGCAAACGGCCAGCCTGTTAACCAAATTCTGGTTGAAACGGCAACTGATATTGCTAAAGAACTCTATTTAGGTGCGGTTGTAGACCGTAGCACTCGTCGCGTTGTATTCATGGCATCTACCGAAGGTGGCGTGGAAATCGAGAAAGTAGCAGAAGAGACTCCAGAGTTAATTCATAAAGCGATTATCGACCCACTGACTGGCCCAATGCCTTTCCAAGGCCGTGAATTAGCATTCAAATTAGGCTTAACCGGTAAACAAGTTAGCCAATTCGCGAAAATTTTCATGGGTCTGGCAACGTTATTCCTAGAACGCGATTTAGCATTAGCTGAAATCAATCCACTGGTTATTAGTACTGCGGGTGATTTAGTTTGTTTAGATGGTAAATTAGGTATCGATAGCAACGCGTTATATCGCCAACCAGAAATTCGTGAACTGCGTGATGAATCACAAGAAGATGCACGTGAAGCACAAGCCGCTCAGTGGGAACTGAACTACGTTGCGTTAGATGGCAATATCGGCTGTATGGTTAACGGTGCGGGCCTTGCAATGGGTACCATGGATATCGTTAAGCTGCACGGTGGTGCACCAGCTAACTTCTTAGATGTTGGCGGCGGCGCGACAAAAGAGCGTGTAACTGAAGCATTTAAAATCATTCTTTCTGATGAAAACGTGAAAGCAGTTTTTGTTAACATCTTTGGTGGTATCGTTCGCTGCGACCTGATTGCAGACGGCATCATTGGTGCAGTTGAAGAAGTTGGCGTAAATGTACCAGTAGTTGTGCGTTTAGAAGGTAACAATGCAGAGTTAGGTGCTAAAAAACTGGCAGACAGCGGCTTGAATATTATCGCTGCGAACAGCCTGACAGATGCAGCTAAGAAAGCAGTAGCAGCAGCGGAGGCTAAATAATGTCTATTTTAATCGATAAAAACACCAAAGTAATTTGCCAAGGTTTCACAGGTGGCCAAGGTACATTCCACTCAGAACAAGCGATTGCTTATGGCACGCAAATGGTGGGAGGTGTGACTCCAGGTAAAGGTGGCACTGTTCACTTAGGTTTACCTGTATTTAACACCGTTCGTGAAGCCGTAGAAGCAACGGGCGCAACCGCTTCTGTTATCTATGTTCCAGCACCATTTTGTAAAGATTCTATCTTAGAAGCTATCGATGCAGGCATTAAACTGATCATCACCATCACTGAAGGTATCCCAACGTTGGATATGCTGACAGTGAAAGTGAAATTAGACGAAGCAGGCGTTCGTATGATTGGCCCTAACTGCCCTGGTGTTATCACTCCGGGTGAATGTAAGATTGGTATCCAACCTGGTCATATCCATATGCCGGGTAAAGTGGGTATCGTTTCACGTTCAGGTACGTTGACTTATGAAGCGGTTAAACAAACCACTGATGCAGGTTTAGGCCAATCAACGTGTGTTGGTATCGGTGGTGACCCAATCCCCGGTTCAAACTTTATTGATATCCTAAAATTATTCCAAGCGGATCCACAAACTGAAGCTATCGTCATGATCGGTGAAATCGGTGGTAACGCAGAGGAAGAAGCAGCGGCTTATATTAAAGAGCACGTCACTAAACCTGTTGTCGGTTACATCGCAGGTGTAACTGCACCAAAAGGCAAACGTATGGGCCACGCAGGTGCAATCATCGCAGGCGGTAAAGGAACTGCTGATGAGAAATTTGCTGCATTAGAAGCGGCTGGCGTGAAAACCGTTCGTAGCCTTGCAGACATCGGTGATGCAGTAAAATCACTGTTGAACAAATAAGTAATTCGCTAGGCAACTAGCAAGAGTAAGAGACGAAAGCCCGTGCTCATGTGAGCGCGGGTTTTTTTATGCCTTGTAAAAATATTCCAAACAATTTTTGTATGGTTATGCGGTTTTCTGAAAAGTATGTCTATACTTAAAACTGCGCACTATCAGCTTATATGAAAGAAAATTGATAATGAAATGGCAATTGGGTGAATAGAAGAGAGGGGATGTAGCATTTTATGCAAAAAATAGCGAAATTGCGGCATATCAATTTTATAATATTGACGGTAATTCAATTAAGCCAATATAACCGTTTAGTAGAGAAATATGGTCATATTAATAAAATTCATAATAAGTTTAAAATAAGATACTATTACAAATTAAATATTCTTTTTTCGAGGCTTTAATTCAATGATTATATTTTTTGTTAATCTTTGGAAAAATTAGGAACATTTATATCATTATCAATAACAGCATTTTAACAAGTAAATAACCATTAATTGACTGACAGGTATAGCAATTAACAACAGGAAAAAAATTGACGTAAATCAATTCATTGCCTCTGGCTTTATTTGTTTAAATTGCTTAAATTGGTGCTCGATCAAATACTCGATTTTCTATTAAAGGGTATAATTATTGATGTAAATTCAGAATTCAAATCTGAGTCACGTAAAAGAAGTTTATTGTGTGTGAAGATAGGCGTACTATTATTATAGTAACGTTCGTTCTTTTAATTTTGTTAATTATTTGTTGTTTTGAGGCATTTTTTGCTGGTAGTTAAGAGGCTTTCTAAGTATTAAAAACTGGAAGCTGGGTTGCCGCAAGTCGGTGTCTTCCTGCTAGGAGCAAGGAGTCAAGATGTTTGATATTGTCGAACTGTCACGATTACAGTTTGCCTTAACTGCGATGTATCACTTCCTGTTCGTACCATTAACGCTAGGTATGGCGTTTTTGCTTGCGATCATGGAAACGGTATATGTGCTGTCAGGCAAGCAAATTTATAAAGATATGACTAAGTTCTGGGGTAAGTTATTCGGTATTAACTTTGCTCTGGGTGTTGCAACGGGTTTGACCATGGAGTTCCAATTCGGTACTAACTGGTCTTACTACGCTCATTACGTTGGAGATATCTTCGGTGCACCTCTTGCAATCGAAGGTTTGATGGCGTTCTTCTTAGAGTCTACCTTTGTTGGTTTATTCTTCTTTGGTTGGGATCGTTTAAGCAAAAAACAACACCTTGCTGTAACATGGTTAGTTGCTTTAGGTTCTAACTTCTCTGCTCTGTGGATTTTAGTCGCGAACGGTTGGATGCAAAACCCAATCGCTGCTGATTTCAACTTTGAAACTATGCGTATGGAAATGGTTAGCTTCTCTGAGCTAGTCTTGAACCCAGTTGCACAAGTTAAGTTCGTCCACACAGTTGCTGCGGGTTATTGTACCGGTGCAATGTTTATCTTAGGTATTAGTTCTTACTACCTGCTTAAAGGTCGTGATGTTGCTTTTGCTAAGCGTTCTTTTGCAATTGCAGCAAGTTTTGGTATTGCAGCGGTTCTATCTGTTATCGTTCTTGGTGATGAATCAGGTTACGAAATGGGTGACGTGCAAAAAACTAAACTTGCAGCGGTTGAAGCTGAGTGGGAAACTCATGCTCCTCCTGCCGCGTTTAACTTAATCGCTTGGCCAGATACCGAGAAACAAGAAAATAAATTTGCGATCTCGATTCCTTGGGCGATGGGTATCATTGCAACCCGCTCTGTTGACACACCTGTTTTAGGCCTGAAAGACCTAATGAAACAACACGAAGTTCGCATTCGTAACGGTATGATTGCGTACGGTCAGTTACAAGAACTTCTTGCTGGTAACAAAGATCCTGAATTGCGTGCAGCATTTGAAGCAAGCAAAAAAGATCTTGGGTATGGTCTTCTGTTAAAACAATATGCACCAAATGTTGTTGATGCAACTGAAGCTCAAATCCAAAAAGCAGTGAAAGATAGTATTCCTAACGTTGGGCCTCTGTTCTGGGCATTCCGTATCATGGTTGGTGTTGGCTTCCTGTTACTGTTAATTATCGGCTGGGCATTCCTGTCAGTAGTTCGTAACCGTATTGGTCAAAATAAACTGTTGCTGCGTATTGCACTGCTCGGTATTCCACTACCATGGATTGCAATTGAGTCAGGTTGGTTCGTTGCAGAGTATGGTCGCCAGCCATGGGCAATTGGTGAAGTGTTACCTGTTTCGGTCGCACACTCCAACTTGACGACCCATGACCTGATCTTCTCTATGGTATTGATCTGTGGTCTGTACACACTGTTCTTAATTGCTGAAATGTTCTTAATGTTCAAATTCGCTCGTAAAGGGCCAAGTAGCCTGAAAACCGGTCGTTATCATTTTGAACAGAAAAACACTTCTGCACACGACGTTCAGTAAATAGGAGTCCACTTATGTTTGATTATGAAGTTCTTCGGTTTGTGTGGTGGATCCTTATCGGTGTATTACTGATTGGGTTTGCTGTCACAGATGGCTTTGACATGGGCGTTGGCTTCTTATTACCTATTTTAGGTAAAACAGATACTGAACGCCGTATCATGATTAATGCAGTTGCACCGCACTGGGATGGTAACCAAGTTTGGTTAATCACTGCGGGTGGTGCAATGTTCGCTGCATGGCCACAAGTTTATGCTGCGGCATTCTCTGGTTTCTATGTCGCTATGATTTTGGTATTAGCTGCATTGTTCTTCCGTCCGGTTGGTTTCGACTACCGTTCAAAACTGGAGAACCCAAAATGGCGTAACATGTGGGACTGGGGCCTGTTTATCGGTGGTTTCGTTCCACCATTAGTTATCGGTGTTGCGTTTGGTAACCTGTTATTAGGTGTTCCACTGCAAATCGATAACCAGCAGTACCTGACGTATACTGGTAACCTGTTTGGTCTACTGAACCCATATGGTCTGTTAGCGGGTGTTGTCAGCTTAATGATGATTGTGACGCAAGGTGCAACTTATTTGCAAATGCGTACCACCGGTGAACTGTACTTACGTGTTCGTAAAGCAACATATATCTGTGCATTAGTCACTTTAGTTGCTTTCGCAGGCGCAGGTGTTTGGTTAGTGATGGGTATTGATGGTTATGTTGTTACTTCAACTATCGATACATTGAGCGTATCTAACCCACTAAACAAAACAGTTGCTGTTGAATCAGGTGCTTGGTTAACTAACTTCAACACTTACCCAATCCTGTGGGCGTTGCCTGCTCTGGGTGTAGTACTGCCGTTAGTGACAATGCTGTTTAGTAAAGCAGACAAAAATGGTTTGGCGTTTGTGAGTTCTTCATTAACCATCGCTTGTATCATTTTAACCTGTGGTGTAGCAATGTTCCCATTCATCATGCCTTCAAGCATCATGCCAAACGCAAGTTTGACCATGTGGGATGCAACATCTAGCTTGTTTACACTGCAAGTAATGACTGTTGTTGCTATTATCTTTGTACCAATCGTACTGGCATACACCGCATGGTGTTACTACAAAATGTTCGGTCGTTTGGACAAAAACTTCATCGAAGGCAACAAGCATTCACTGTATTAAGGAGCATAACTATGTGGTATTTCGCCTGGATCCTCGGCACGCTGTTAGCTTGTAGTTTTGCAGTGATTGCAGCATTAGCGTTAGAGCACTCTGAAGACTCTAAAGCCGCTAAAGATGGTGAGTAATAAAAATGCTGGTGGATAAAACCTATCAGCTATTGGATAAGGGGCCGATAAGGGCCCTTATCCTTATTTTAGCTTTAGTTACTGCAGGTGCAGTCATGTGGGATCCAACCCTATTTGCTGCAAAAACCAGTTCATTTCAAATATGGCAAGGGCTGTTATTAATATGGGCAACGTGTACCGCGATGATTTTTGGTGTGGGTTTTAAACCTAAAAAAGTTATCTTTCGTGCAATTTTTCATCCATTGCCTGCTGCCATCATTCTTATTTGGGGACTTTTTCAGGTCTTTAGATAATTCTAATTGCTAATTATGGGTCAATGGACCCATAATTATTTTTGATATCTTTACTTTCAAAGTGATTCCAAACTGGCACTGTCTTGCGTATAGTGGCACCGTTAATTAATTTAACCTAAGACGGAGTGATTGTTATGTTATTTCGCTGGCCTGTTCGCGTGTATTATGAAGATACAGATGCGGGCGGTGTTGTTTATCATGCACGCTATTTAGCCTTTTTTGAGCGAGCAAGAACCGAAATGTTGCGAAATAAAGGTATCAATCAACAAAGTATGCTTGCTGAGAACCTTGGTTTCGTTGTGCGAAGCATGACAATTGATTTTGTCAAAGGGGCGAAGCTGGATGACCTGCTGGAAGTTGAAACACAAATTATTGAAATGAAACGTGCTTCATTAACTTTTCAGCAAAGGTTAGTTGATTCGCAAGGTAACCTGCTTTGTGGGGCAAATGCCCTTATTGCTTGTGTGGACACATCAAAAATGAAGCCAATTGCGCTTCCTAAGTCTATTGTCGCGGAGTTTAAACAGTGACTGACATGAATATCCTGGATTTATTCCTTAAAGCGAGCCTTTTGGTTCAGCTCATTATGTTCGTTTTGATCGGTTTTTCTATCGCATCATGGGCGATCATTATTCAAAGAACGAAAATTTTAAATGCGGCAACTCGTGAGGCTGAAGCATTTGAAGATAAGTTCTGGTCAGGTATTGAGCTATCGCGCTTATATAAAGAAAGCCAAGCTCGCCGTGATGAATTGAGTGGTGCCGAACAAATTTTCCATTCTGGTTTTAAAGAGTTCGTTCGTTTACACCAAGCGAATATTCATGCGCCAGATGCAGTAGTGACGGGAGCTTCCCGTGCAATGCGCATTTCAATGAATCGTGAACTCGAATCAGTTGAAGCACATATCCCATTTTTAGGAACTGTTGGTTCAATTAGCCCATATATTGGTTTATTTGGTACTGTTTGGGGGATTATGCATGCGTTTATTGCCTTGGGAGCAGTAAAACAAGCAACATTACAAATGGTAGCACCGGGTATTGCTGAAGCGCTGATTGCAACCGCAATTGGTTTGTTTGCAGCGATCCCTGCAGTTATGGCATTTAACCGTTTGAACTTACGTGTCAGCAAATTAGAGCAAAACTACGATAACTTTATGGAAGAGTTTTTAGCCATCTTGCATCGTCAAGCCTTCTCTGCTGATAAGAAATAAGACGGGGAGATAAGCGAATGGCGCGCACAAGTCGCAGACGTGAGCTGAAATCCGAAATCAACATTGTTCCATTACTGGACGTATTGTTGGTACTGTTGCTGATATTTATGGCAACAGCACCGATTATTTCTCAAAGTGTGGAAGTTGAATTGCCGGATGCAACAGATACACAAACCGTATCATCAAGTGATAACCCACCGATTATTTTAGAAGTGTCGGGGGTAGGCCAATATAACATGCGCCTTGATGGTGAGGTTTTAGAATTGCTGCCACCAGAGCAAATTGCTGCAGAGGCAAAATCTCAACTAGAGAAAAATCCAAAAGCAGTTTTCTTGATTGGTGGTGCAAAAGAAGTCCCTTATGAAGAAGTGATTAAGGCGCTGAATATATTACACAGCGCAGGGATAAAATCGGTTGGCTTGATGACTCAGCCTATATAGGCTGGGTTATTGTCGTTTGAATAAGTCACAATTCTTTTTTTGGATACCAGAGTGGGAAAGACAAAAGAGAAAAAAGATAACTTAAATCGCTCGTTAGTGATGTCAATCGTATTGCACGTCCTATTGATTGGTTTGATTGTTATAGGCTCTTTAGTTTCCGTCGTCAAACTTGGTGGTGGCGGGGAAGAGGGAACTGTCATCGATGCGGTGATGGTTGACCCTGGCGTGGTTGTTGAGCAGTATGAAGAAATGCAAAGACAGCAAAATAACGTCAGACAAGCGGCAAAAGAGCGCAAAGAGCAAGAACAAAAGCAAGAGGCTGAGCTTAGAGAACAGCAAGAAAAGGAACAAAAGCGTCTTCAGCAGCTTGAAGAAGAGCGTATTAAAACTGAACGCGATACAGCTGAGCAACAAAAGCAAGCTGAGGAACAACAGAAAAAAGCATTAGACGCTGCTAAAAAAGCGAAGGAAGAGCAAAAAATAGCGGAAGAAGCTGCTGCAAAAGCGAAAGCTGAAAAAGAAAAGCTAATTAAAGAGCAAGCGGCTGAGAAGGCGAAGGCCGAGGCACAAGCGCAGAAAGAAGCGGAAGCGGCTAAAGCCAAAGCGGAAAAAGAAGCTAAAGAAAAAGCAGAAAAAGAAGCCAAGGAAAAAGCCGATAAAGAAGCTAAGGTAAAAGCCGAAAAAGAAGCGAAAGCTAAAGCGGATAAAGAAGCTAAAGAGAAAGCCGATAAAGAAGCGAAAGCAAAAGCGGCGAAAGCCAAAGCTGAAGCGGCTAAAAATGCGGCTTCCGTGGATGATTTGCTTGGTGATTTAACGGCATCAGGCCCAAGCAAACAAGGTGGTGAAGCCGCAGCTGGAAAAGGTGGTGGTAAAAAATCGGGCGCTTCCAATGCGGATGTGGACAGCTATGCTGGTAAAGTCAAAGCGGCTATCCAAAGTAAATTTTATGATTCAGATACTTTCCGTGGGCGTACTTGTGAACTTCAATTAAAGCTGGCGCCTGATGGGTTATTGGTGAGTATTACACCAAAAAATAGCCCAGCTAATGACGCGGCACTCTGTGATGCAGCAATCCGAGCAGCAAAACTTGCAACGATGCCTAAACCACCGAGCAGAGAAGTCTATGATACGTTTAATAAAGCGGGTAGCACAGTTGTGTTTAAGCCTTGATTTTCAATAACTCAGAGCAGTCTGTATTGATATTATTAAGGCAATAGCATAAATAGTTTGTGTGGTATCTAGTTTTGTTATTATACCTTTGTTAAAATTCAGCGAATTATTGCGGTAGTAAATAATCCGCAGTAAGGGAGATAAGAATGAAGCAGGCTTTTAAAGTAGTTTTAGGGTTCCTAATGCTATGGGCGACAGTGGCTCAGGCTGAAATACGTATTGAGATCACTGAAGGGGTTAATTCAGCTCAACCTATTGGTGTTGTGCCGTTTAAATGGTCAGGTGCTGGTGCACCACCACAAGAGGTCGGCCAAATAGTCGGCGCTGATTTACGCAATAGCGGGAAATTTAATCCTATCGAGCCAAGCCGCATGCCTCAGCAACCTGGTACAGCTTCTGAAGTGATTCCTGAAGCGTGGACAGCGTTAGGTATTAACGCCGTGGTTGTGGGTCAGGTGCAGCCTGCTGCTGATGGTAGTTTTGTTGTTAGCTATCAGTTAGTTGATGTCGCGGCTAACCCAGGTGCTGTTTTATCTCAAAACCAATATAAAGTAACCAAAGAATGGTTACGTTATGCAGCGCATACTGCAAGTGACGAAGTCTTTGAAAAATTGACGGGTATTCGTGGCGCATTCCGTACGCGTATTGCTTATATTGTTGTTAACAAAGGCGGTCAGTATCCATATGAATTACGAGTTTCTGATTATGACGGTTTTAACCAATTTACGGTTCACCGTTCACCAGAACCTCTGATGTCGCCAGCTTGGTCACCAGATGGTGAAAAACTGGCATACGTGACTTTTGAAAGCGGTAGTTCAGCACTTGTCATTCAAACGTTATCAACAGGAGCAGTTCGTCAGGTCGCATCTTTCCCACGTCATAATGGGGCACCTGCATTCTCTCCAGATGGCACAAAATTGGCATTTGCACTGTCTAAAACAGGCAGCCTGAATTTATATGTTATGGACTTAGCGAGTGGGCAAATTCGCCAGGTGACCGATGGCCGTAGTAACAATACGGAACCAAGCTGGATGCCTGATAGCCAAACTTTAGTCTATACTTCAGATCAGGCGGGACGTCCGCAGATTTATAAAATGAATATTAATGGTGGCAGCCCTGAACGTGTGTCTTGGGAAGGAACACAAAATCAGGACGCTGATGTTAGCCCGGATGGTACTTTCTTAGTGATGGTCAGCTCCGGCGGCGGTCAGCAACATGTCGCCAAACAAGATCTGGCAACGAACAACGTTGAGTTTTTAACGAAAACGTTCCTAGATGAAACGCCGAGTATCGCACCTAACGGCACTATGGTAATTTATAGCTCCTCTCAAGGCTTGGGGACTATATTGCAGCTAGTTTCGACCGACGGGCGTTTCAAAGCGCGTCTTCCGGCTACCGATGGACAGGTTAAATTCCCTGCCTGGTCGCCGTATCTGTGATGCATAATAATAATGTGTGGCAAAAAATATTAAGGATCAAAACGATGCAACTGAATAAAGTGCTTAAAGGGCTGATGATCGCGTTACCAATCATGGCAGTCGCAGCTTGTAGCTCTAACAAAAACAATGACCAAGATGGCGTAGATACTTCTACTAACCAAACTAACACTGGTCTGTCTGCGGAAGAGCTGGCACGTCAGCAAATGGAACAGCTGCAACAAAACAACACTGTTTACTTTGGCTTTGACAAATACAACGTATCTCCAGAATACGCTGAAATGTTAGATGCACACGCAGCATTCCTGCGTAGCAACCCATCTGTACGTGTTGTTGTTGAAGGTCATGCGGATGAGCGTGGTACTCCAGAATACAACATCGCGCTGGGCGAGCGTCGTGCTAATGCAGTTAAAATGTACCTGCAAAGCAAAGGTGTTTCTGGTGACCAAGTTTCACTGGTTTCTTACGGTAAAGAAAAACCAGCTGTGTTAGGTCACACTGAAGCAGACTACGCGAAAAACCGTCGTGCAGTCATTGCATACTAATAGATAAGCGAAATTATCTATTATGAACAGTAACTTCAGACACTTACTAGTCGGTCTGTCGTTATTGGTTGGCGTAGCGGCCCCTTGGGCCGCTATTGCCCAAGCGCCAATCAACAATGTCGGATCTGGTTCAACAACAGACCGCCTTACTCAACTTGAGACAGCAGTTAGCTCTCAAGGTCAAATCATGTATCAAATCCAGCAACAACTCGCTGACAACCAACGCGACATCGACATGTTACGTGGTCAGATTCAAGAAAGTGAATACAAATTGAATCAAGTTATTGAGCGCCAGAAAGATTTATACATGCAATTAGACAATGCAGGCGGTGGAAACTCAGCAACTTCAGGTGATACAACAACACCTGACACTAGTGCATCAAACACATCATCTTCCTCAACGGCACCTACGGCAGCTGCTAATACAGGTGGAAATGAGAAAGATGATTACAATGCTGCAGTTAAATTAGCGATGGAAAGCAAATCCAAAGCTCAAATTGATCAGGCAATAGGGGCATTACAAGGCTTTGTTAAAGCCTACCCTAAGTCTGGGTATCAATCTAACGCCAATTATTGGTTGGGGCAGTTAAACTACAATAAAGGTAGCAAAGACGATGCTGCTTTTTATTTCGCGACTGTAGTTAAGCAATATCCTAAATCCCAAAAAAGCAGCGAAGCCTTATATAAAGTTGGGCTGATCATGCAAGATAAGGGACAAAAAGATAAAGCAAAAGCTGTTTACCAACAGGTGCTGAAACAATATCCAAACAGTGCTGGTTCAAAATTAGCCGAAAAAAAGCTGAGTACACTTTAATTTATAACCCCGAAGCCATATTACCGAATATTTCGGGGTTATCAGTATGATAAGTGTGCATTTAATCTTTTTTTGCAAAAAAATCATTGCACCCTCGTCAGAAATCAGTAATATAAGCCGCCGTTGATGCGAGAATACGGTTAGCCAAAAATCTCGAAAGACAAAAAGAAATTTAGTTTTAGAT
>NZ_JAMPQC010000030.1:0-102407 GCF_028482225.1 Providencia sp. PROV130
ATTTATTTTACCAAGCGATGATTTATTAAACAAATCACACAAAATAACTACGTTTTGTTGAAATTACGAACTACAAATCATCAAATTCAACCGCGAATTCAGCAACCTTTTCCCAGTTAGTATATTCAATCTCTGTTTTTGGATCGGTTGGACCATCCGTCATTTTCATTATTAGACGAATCATCATTCTATCAAACCATGTATAGCGTGGATAAAACAGCGCTCCGGCAAAAACAGACTTCAATGTCGGCTTCCAAGGACATGCTTCTAAAAACTTTCGCGTATATGCGTTGGTTTCTACCGTATTCTTGCCTTCTTTTCTTGCCGTCAAATTTACAGCAAAAAAACCCGTCTTCATTGAGTTCAATTGATTTTGATGAGAAAGCACGAAGCGTTGTAGCTTTTTATTAAAGTGCCCATAACGAATGGATGCCCCTACTAATACTTTATCGTAGCCTGATAAATTAAGCTGTTGGTCAGTATTTAAATCACGAATATCACATTCACGACCAGAGTTTCTCAGTTGCTCCGCTATTTTTAGAATAATTTTTTTAGTTTGCCCATCCGTACTGGAGTGTAAAAGTAAGTAGCTCATTATTGTTCCTAAATTAATATCATTTCTATATAGGTAATATTATTTATTAATTGTACCCAACTATTCACGCCAAAAAGTGGGAGTCAGTAGCACTAATAAAGTGAAAACTTCCAAACGCCCAAATAACATCGTGACAACTAATATCCATTTCCCTGTAGGGTTCATCGTTGTGAAATTATCAGCCACAGTCCCTAACCCAGGCCCTAAGTTATTCAGTGTCGTTGCAATTGCTGAAAAAGCAGAGAATTCATCAACCCCTGTAGCAATCAGTAATAATAAGCTGACAACAAAGACCAGTGCATATGCAGAAAAGAACCCCCAAACAGCTTCGATGATCCTTTCAGGTAATGCGCGTTGCCCTAATTTGATTGTGTAGACTGCATTTGGGTGAACTAGGCGCTTTAACTCACGCGAGCCTTGTAAGAAAAGTAACAATATACGAATAACTTTTAACCCACCACCTGTCGAGCCTGCACATCCTCCAACGAATGCGGCGCACAATAGCAGCATAGGTAAAAAAAGAGGCCAACCAGAAAAGCTATCTGTCGTAAATCCAGCCGTTGTCGCCATGGACACGACTTGGAAGAATGCCTGATCAAGTGTTTGACCAAAGCTACTATAAACAGAATGGAACATAAGTACTAAGGTACAAATAACCACCAAGACAAACTGGAAGCTAATAAACATTCTAAATTCAGGATCGCGCCAATAAATCCCTAAACTACGTCCAGTTAATACTGCAAAGTGCAAACCGAAGTTACAACCAGAGATAATCAGGAAAATACCAATGATAGTGTTAATCGCAGGACTATTGAAATAACCAATACTGGCATCATGAGTTGAAAACCCACCAATAGCGATAGTCGAAAAGCTGTGAGAAATAGCATCAAAAACATCCATACCGGCTATCCATAAAGCAACTGCACAGGCAATCGTTAGCAGTACATAGATAAGCCATAATGTTTTTGCTGTTTCTGCAATACGAGGCCGCATTTTATTGTCTTTCAAAGGACCAGGCATTTCTGCGCGATATAGCTGCATTCCCCCGACGCCCAAAAGTGGCAAAATTGCAACGGCAAGTACAATAATCCCCATCCCCCCAAGCCATTGAAGCATCTGCCGATAAAATAAAATAGCTTTGGGCAGGGAATCAAGCCCTGTTAGCGTTGTCGCACCTGTCGTCGTCAAGCCTGAAAACGATTCAAAAAAAGCATCAGTTACTGAAAGATTAGGTCTTTCAGAAAAAATAAAAGGCAATGCCCCTACGCTTCCCAGTACCGTCCAAAATAAAACAACAATAAGAAAACCTTCTTTCGCTTTCAGTTCGTGCCGGCTATTACGGGTTGGTAGCCACAAAAAAAGGCCAATTAGCAAAGCAGTGACAAAAGTCTGGCTAAAAGCTCGCCCTGCACCATCACGATAAATTAGCGCAACAATACCAGGAATAACCATGGTAAAAGAAAAGATGATGACAAGCAGCCCGACTATACGGGTTATTGCACGAAAATGCATTCGGCAGGTTCCTTGATAAAACTGTTTACTATTGTGATTCTGACGTGAGCGTTATGGCTCCACGGCTTATATCGCGTAATTTATCATTGACTTCCTGCTCAAGAGTAGCAGGAATTGCAATTTGTAAAGAGACAGTTTCATTATAATCACTGTGTAAAACCGTGCCATTCACCTGGACAAGCAGTTGTTCAATCGCATTAATCAATGAATAGTCACACACTAAATTAAAGATTTTTTGTGGTACTTTTGTCTTTGTTGGTAATATTTTTAATGCTTGCTGAGCACCATTTCCATAAGCTTTAACTAGCCCACCAGTGCCTAGTTTTATCCCACCAAAATAACGTACAACAACACAGGTAACCTCCCCTAGGTTGCTACCTAATAGTTGCGCCATGATGGGTTTTCCTGCTGTTCCTGTCGGCTCCCCGTCATCAGAGAACCCCAATTTTTGTGAATCATCAGGCCGACCAGCAACAAATGCCCAGCAATGGTGCCGGGCATCTGGGTATTGAGCTTTAATCGATTGAATGTAATCTTTTGCCGCTTCAATACCATCTGTATGAGCTAAATACGTAATAAATTGGCTTTTTTTGATCTCTTCTGTAAAAGAAATGGTTTCAGCCGGTATTAAATAAGGTTTCATTAACGTAAATGTAAATCTCGAGTCATATTCTCAATACGATTTGCATGGATCACGATATTATCTTCAATACGAATCCCACCGTAAGGTTTGAAGAACTCAATTTTATCCCAATTAAAGTGCTGGCTGAACTCTCCATTTCTCCATTCAGATAACAGAGATTCAATGAAGTAGAGCCCTGGCTCAATAGTTAACACCATTTTAGGTTCTAAAACACGAGTACAACGCAAGAATGGATACATTTTAGGAGCGGCGAGATGAGTACCACTATCATCTTGCATAAAACCAGCAGCATCATGAACTTGTAGCCCAAGAGGATGGCCTAAACCATGAGGCAAAAACGGCGTTGTTAAGCCACATTCCACCATCGACTCTTCGCTAATACCTTTAACAATATCATGTTTAATTAGTATCTTAGCAATCCTATGATGCATATCCACGTGATAATCTGTATAGCGAACCCCCGCCTTAATCGTATCAATTAAAGCAAGCTGTTCTGTATTGACATCTGCAACCAATTCAGCAAATTCGTCTTTACCTTTCGCCGCATAAGTTCTTGTAATATCAGCAGCATAGCCATTATATTCAGCGCCTGCATCAATAAGAAAACTGCGTAATTCGTTCGGCACAGTTTGCTGTAGTTTAGTGTAATGTAATACCGCCGCATTTTCATTCAGCGCAACAATGTTACCATATGGCACATTAGTATCTCGATGGCCGGTAGATTGTAAGTAACTGACATTAATATCAAATTCGCTCATACCTGCTCGGAATGCTTCGAGAGCTGCAAGGTGTCCATTTACTGCCATTTTTTGAGCTTCTCGCATACAGTAAAGCTCATAATCTGTCTTATAAGAACGATGATAATGATAGTAATCTAAAACCGATTTGGGATTGATATTATGTAAGGAAATCCCTAAAGATTCTGCTCGTGCTGTTGCTGAGCCTATATAGGCGACATTTTCTTTTGATAAGCTTGCGAGAAACGTTTTGATGTCATCCGCATTTTTTAAATGGATTAACTCAATATCTTTAGTCCAAAAACTGTTTGGTAGTGGCTCAACACTATGCCAATAGTCAACGGGAGAATAAAACCATAGCTTAGGCTTATTTATACCATCAACTAATAACCATGAATGTGGAACATCGGTAACAGGTACCCACGCTTTGAAATGAGGGTTAACTTTAAACGGATAGTCGCTATCATCAAGAAAGATGCGTAGGGGTTCACCTGAATGAATCAATATGGCATCTAATTTGCTGCGCTGTAAAACTTGCTGAGTTCTGTTTTGTAACGTTTTAATGTGTTCAGCGTAGAGTGCAGTCAGTTTTTCCATTTCCTTCAACCTTTCAGCATTAATTAGAAAAATTAAGCTTACCACGTTCTGTTATTAACGGATATGCACTCTGTTGCAAACCCTAATTAATTAATTGATATATAATACATTTATCATTTAAATCATTAATTATTTCACTTAATTGCTGTGACCAACCTTCCATTTTTGTCATTAATCATTTGCAATTAATTAACATTCTAGTCACACTCTTTTCATCTGGTCGTACCAGATAACACTACCACGTAGAGGAGAGCAGAATGCTTTATCAAAGTGACACTATCTATATTCAATGGTTGAAACAAGGGATTGCAGAACTGGTTTTTAACTCACCAGGGCCAATTAATAAATTGGATACCCACACCGTTGCTTCACTTGATGAAGCCGTGTCTGTTCTTGAGCAACAAACCGAGCTGCAAGGTGTAATTTTCCGTTCTGATAAACCCGCTTTTATTGTTGGTGCTGATATCAAAGAGTTTCTGTCACTCTTTGAAGCATCAAAAGAAACACTAAGCGATTGGTTACACTACGCTAATAGTATTTTTAATCGTATTGAAGACTTGCCTGTTCCAACGATTTGCGCCATTAATGGCTATGCACTAGGTGGTGGTTGTGAATGTGTTTTATCCACTGATTTTCGTATCGCCTCTCCTGATGCCCGAATTGGGCTTCCTGAAACAAAACTTGGGATCATGCCTGGCTTTGGTGGTTCTGTTCGGCTACCTCGATTAATTGGTTTGGATAGCGCATTAGAAATTATTACTGCGGGTAAAGATATCGATGCCTCTCAAGCTTTAAAATTTGGCCTTATTGATGCCGTTGTTAATACAGAAGCTCTCGCACAATCAGCGCTACAAGTCATTGAATCTGCAATTACCGGAGCCTTCAATTGGCAGCAAAAACGCCAACCTAAACTTAGTCCTCTGCAATTGAAGCCTATTGAGCAAACGATGAGTTTCAATGTCGCTAAGGGAATGGTGTATAAGGTTGCAGGCAAACACTATCCAGCCCCTATGGCTGCGGTGAATACAATAGAAAAGGCAGCAAACTGTACTCGCGATGAGGCCTTGAAGCATGAAACAGCCGCATTTGTTCCTCTAGCACATAGTGATGTTGCACGTGCGTTAGTGAATATTTTTCTAAATGACCAACAAGTTAAGTCAAATAGTAAAAAAATCGCACA
This sequence comes from Providencia sp. PROV130, assembly GCF_028482225.1. NCBI lineage: Bacteria > Pseudomonadati > Pseudomonadota > Gammaproteobacteria > Enterobacterales > Morganellaceae > Providencia > Providencia sp. PROV130. The sequence goes on from NZ_JAMPQC010000030.1 coordinate 5,265, forward strand.
ACGTGTTGATATTCCAACACATGCCACCGTATTAGGTGCAGGAATTATGGGCGGAGGCATTGCTTATCAGTCTGCCAGCAAAGGCGTACCTGTTTTAATGAAAGATATTAATGTTAAGTCATTAGAATTAGGGATTGAAGAGGCACAAAAGCTATTAAATAACCAATTTGAGCGTGGAAAAATTACAGCTATAAAAATGGCGGCAACCTTATCATCTATTCATCCTTCATTATCTTACAATGGTGTAGAAAATAGCCAAATCGTCGTTGAAGCCGTTGTTGAGAACCCGAAAGTCAAAGCCGCTGTATTATCTGAAGTTGAGTCCTTAGTAACAAGTGAAACTATACTGGCTTCAAATACATCAACGATTCCAATTTCAATCCTTGCTAAATCACTAAAGCGCCCAGAAAATTTCTGCGGAATGCACTTTTTTAACCCTGTGCATCGAATGCCATTAGTCGAAATTATTCGCGGAGAACAAACCTCTGATAACACGGTTGCTAAGGTTGTTGCATACGCCAATAAAATGGGGAAAACCCCTATTGTTGTCAATGATTGCCCTGGCTTCTTTGTTAACCGAGTACTTTTCCCTTACTTTGCTGGCTTTAACTTACTGTTACAAGATGGAGCTGACTTTAGAGAAATAGATAAAGTCATGGAAAAAGAGTTTGGCTGGCCCATGGGGCCTGCTTATCTCCTTGATGTGGTTGGTATTGATACTGCCTTTCATGCAGAGCAAGTTATGGCTCAAGGTTTTCCTGAACGAATGGGAAAAAAAGGCAAAAATGCCATTGATGTGATGTATGAACAACAACGCTTTGGCCAAAAAAATGGCCAAGGGTTTTATCAATATGAAAAAGATAAAAAAGGGAAACCGAAAAAAGTTGATGACCCGCGGGCTGATGAACTACTTGCTACTATTTGCTCAACAAGACGCTCTTTCACCAAAGAAGAAATTATTGCTCGAATGATGGCTCCAATGATCAACGAAGTTGTTCGTTGCTTAGAGGAAGGCATTATCCAAAGCCCTTCGGATGCAGATATTGCTTTAGTTTACGGTTTAGGCTTTCCACCATTTAGAGGCGGAGTATTCTGCTATTTAGATACCTTAGGTAGTCAATCTTACTTAAAAACAACGGAGTCTTTACAGCATTTAAGTCCTCTATATCATGCGCCTAATGGCTTAAAAGAAAAAGCATCTACCAATGCAAGATATTACCCACAGCCACCAGTAGTGGCGATTGATGTCAAAAAAGTTGCGAGAGGTTAATTCTATGGAAAATGTCGTCATTATTGATGGAATACGTACACCTATGGGCCGTTCAAAAGGTGGGGTATTTCGCCATGTTAGAGCTGAAGACCTTTCTGCGCACCTCATGAATGCGATTTTTGAACGTAATCCAAACGCAAGTAAAAAAGAATTGGATGACATCATCTGGGGTTGCGTTCAGCAAACACTAGAGCAAGGGTTTAATATTGCGAAAAATGCAGCATTACTCACAGATATACCTCATACGGTTCCTGCCGTTACAGTAAATCGCCTTTGTGGTTCATCAATGCAAGCGATACATGATGCGAGCCGGTTAATTATGACTGGTGATGCAAAATCAGTACTCATTGGTGGAGTTGAGCATATGGGCCACGTCCCAATGACTCATGGTATAGATTTCAACCCTAAACTGACTTTACGCGTTGCTAAAGCCGCAGGCGCTATGGGACTGACCGCTGAAATGCTTGCCAAAATGTATAAAATTAGCCGAGAAGAGCAAGATGCATTTGCATTAAGGTCTCACCAACTTGCAGCCCTAGCAACGGAAAAAGGGAAGTTCAATAACGAGATCGTTCCAATTAGTGGCCATGATGCCACAGGTAACCTCATTTCAGTAAATTATGATGAAGTGATTCGCTTTGATGCAAACCTTCAAAGCTTAGCCGCTCTTCGCCCCGCCTTCGACCCTATTAGTGGTACAGTGACTGCAGGTAATTCGTCTGCTCTATCTGATGGTGCATCTGCGATGCTGCTAGCCAGCGAAAGTTATGCCACACAGCAAGGCATTAAACCTCGAGCTAAAATACGCGCAATGGCAGTTGTTGGCTGCGACCCGTCGATCATGGGATTTGGACCAGTACCAGCAAGTGAACTTGCTTTAAAGCGCGCAGGACTAACTTTAAATGATATTGATATTATCGAATTAAATGAAGCTTTTGCGGCGCAATCTATTGCATGCTTAAAAGGCTTGAAGCTATCAGAAAACCAACTAGATGATAAAGTAAATCTCAGTGGTGGAGCTATTGCGCTAGGCCATCCTTTGGGATGCTCAGGGGCAAGGATTTCAACAGCATTACTTAATCAATTAGAACAAAACGATAAACAATTTGGTTTAGCCACCATGTGCATCGGGTTCGGCCAAGGTATTGCTACAATTATTGAGCGTGTTTAACAATTTAGTTTTAGTTTTCGCAAACATTGTATTTTGTCGATGTTCCCGCCTAGTCAGGGGCGGGTTTTTTTGCCTTTTTCTGGCCAAATAGCCACGAAAAATTTAAAGATTATCGATAGGCGGTAAGTGAATGAGGCCCTAGGAGCATACAAAAGTATGTAACTAGGGCGAATGAGCGAAGCCAACATCTCTACAATTTGAACGGGTCTGATTTCACGCAAAAACTATGACGAGTTTAACCCTCATAGTTCAGATTATCGATAGGCGGTAAGCGAATGAGACCCTAGGAGCATACAAAAGCATGTGACTAGGGCGAATGAGCGAAACCAACACCCCTACAATTTGAACAGATCTGATTTTACGAAAAAACCATGACGAGTTTAACCCTCATAGTTCAGATTATCGATAGGCGGTAAGTGAATGAGACCCTAGGAGCATACAAAAGTATGTGACTAGGGCGAATGAGCGAAACCAACACCCCTACAATTTGAAGTAGGACGGGTTAAATGAATTCGTAAGCATCTCCAAAGAGTTGTTCTGCCTTAGCTCCTCGCTCATTACAAAACCGCTCTCTCGCTATTTTAGCCATTTCAAAGCGACCTGCGATATAGATATCATGACTGGACAAATCGCCAAAATCTTCTAATACTGCGCTCAGGACTGTTCCTGTTCTACCACGCCATAGTTCGTCTGGTTGCTCTACAACTGGAGTGATCTTCAAATTAGGGTAATTTTCACTGAGAGCCTGCAATTCACCAAGGTCATATAAGTGCTCCAATTGGCGCCCCCCCCAATAGAAAGTTATGTCACGATTCGAGTTTTCAGCTAAAGCTGCAAGTAATACAGAGTGGGTATAGGAAAAACCAGTTCCACCTGCAATTAAGATCATTGCGTTACTGCTATTTTCCCGAAACCAAGCTTTACCGTGAGGAATGTCAATATTTATACGTTTCTGGTCCAAAATTCTATCCATGACAGCCATTGCGTATAAATTAATCTCGGAAGCACCAATATGTAATTCAATAGTTTCTTTATTATTCGGTGTAGAAGCCATTGAAAATGGTCGCTTGTCTCTCTCATCCATCACGACCATTAAATATTGACCTGCTTTAAAATGAAAAGGACCATCTGGCAACAAAATCACCCGATAAACCGTATCCGTGATAGATTCAACAGATGTTACTTTACAGCTTAAAGTTGCCATGGTTTCCCTCTTATTTTGTGTCAAAAATATTTAACTGTTCCCAAATATCATCAATGCGAGATTTAACGGTCTCTGTCATTACAATAGGACGCCCCCACTCACGATCTGTCTCACCTGGCCATTTGTTGGTGGCATCAAGCCCCATTTTTGAGCCTAATCCTGATACAGGAGAAGCGAAGTCGAGATAATCTATGGGTGTGTTTTCCATCATTACTGTGTCACGAACAGGATCCATACGGGTTGTAATTGCCCAGATGACATCTTTCCAGTCTCGTGCATTAATGTCATCATCACAAACAATAACAAACTTAGTGTACATGAATTGGCGCAGGTATGACCAGACTCCCATCATGACTCTTTTAGCATGTCCTGCATATTGTTTTTTCATTGTCACAACGGCAAGACGATACGAGCACCCTTCAGGAGGAAGATAAAAATCAACAATTTCAGGGAATTGTTTTTGAAGAATGGGAACAAGGACTTCGTTTAAGGCTTCCCCTAATACTGCGGGCTCATCTGGTGGCCTTCCCGTATAAGTTGAATGATAAATTGCATCACGACGCTGAGTCACATGAGTCACAGTAAATACTGGGAAATTATCTATTTCATTATAATAACCAGTATGGTCACCATAAGGGCCTTCAGGGGCCATTTCACCCGGTTCAATATACCCTTCTAAAATAATTTCAGCGCCTGCAGGAACTTCGAGGTCATTCGATATGCATTTAACAACCTCGGTTTTATTACCGCGCAGTAATCCCGCAAAAGCGTATTCTGATAATGTGTCAGGAACTGGTGTTACCGCGCCTAAAATGGTCGCAGGATCTGCACCAAGGGCAACTGCAACAGGAAATTTTTCACCGGGATGTGCTTGGCACCATTCTTGAAAATCCAAAGCGCCACCGCGATGAGATAGCCAACGCATAATAACTTTATTTTTTCCAAGAACTTGCTGACGATAAATACCTAAGTTTTGCCTTTCTTTATGTGGGCCTTTAGTTACTGTCAGCCCCCATGTAATTAGAGGAGCAGCATCTTCTGGCCAACAATGCATAACAGGGATTTTTGTGAGATCAACGTCTTCACCAACCCAAATTTGCTCCTGACAAGCCGCTGAACTTAACCGTTTAGCTGGCATATTCAACACTTGTTTAAATTTTGGAAGTTTATCAAAAAGGTCACGAAAACCTTTCGGTGGATCGGGCTCTTTCAGAAAAGCCAGTAATTTGCCTACATCATGTAAAGCTTTTATGTCTTCTTGCCCCATCCCCATCGCAACACGTTTAGTTGTTCCAAACAGGTTACACAAGACAGGCATGTTATAGCCTTTGGGATTTTCAAATAATAGGGCCGGTCCCCCTGCTCTTAGTGTACGATCTGCAATTTCTGTCATTTCCAAATAGGGGTCGACTTCCATTGTAATGCGTTTTAGCTCGCCTTGTTTTTCAAGTTGCGAGATGAAATCTCTAAGGTCACGGTATTTCATTATCTTCTTTTACTGTTACAGAGGGAGTCCCATTATAAGACGTCCGGCCAAGGTTACAAGTTACTGTCTAAAGCACTTAAAAATCAATCTTTTTCTGGTTTAGTATACCATTTTACTGGCAATCAAAAGGGACTAATTTTTCTAATAGTAATGTATTAAATTGCTCTGAGAATGTTTTATTATGCTGAAATAGTTTAAAACCTTCATCTTTTCCACTGAAATAATGAAGTTCATTACCTTTAATTTGTAACCCACTTCCTTCCCTGAGTGCAACAACAACTTCATGAGGATTAATCACACAAAATTCTTGTAATCGCTCATCACGAGTTTCTCCCATATGACCAGAGATGTGTGCATCAATATAATGAGGATTAATTTGTAATGGGAATAACCCCAGAGATGGCATAATTGCTGCGTTACTTACAGGCATATCATTCGTAGTACGAATACTTGGCGTCGCTACATTACATCCTGCGCTCCAGCCGATATATGGCACGCCACGTTCACGAACTGCGCGTTGAATCGCAACGATCAATCCATTCTCATGTAGGCATTTATTCAACCACCAAGTATTGCCACCACTTACAAGAATGCATTCTGCCTGTTCAATCGCGTCCACTGGACTAGAAAAATGCTCAATTGACGTAACTTTTATCCCCAATGCTTCGGAAAGCTGCTCTGCTCTTTCGTCATGTGAGCCGCGAAGAACAGCATAAGGAACCAAAACTGCTGACTTTATATTCTTACGAGTAATCATTTCTTTGATTCGAGGTAAGGCGTAACTTAGCCATACAGGATTGCCTGCTAGCTTGCCGTTACTCAACAAAAAGATATCCATTATGTCTCCTACTGATTTGGTTTTTGCATTACAGTTATCATAAGACTATATTCGATTAATATAGACTGATGAATATCAATGATATGGTGCTGTTATTCATTAGTCACATTGTTATGTCGTAATTTGTTATCATAAACATAGTTTTGTCAGATGGAATTCAAAAAAATGGAAAAATGGTATTTGCTTTATTGCAAACGAGGCCAAATTGAGCGCGCTATGGAGCATTTAAATCGACAGAATGTTGTTTGTATGACGCCCATGACTGAAATGGAAAAAGTGGTTAGAGGAAAAAGAACGACTGTGCAAGAAGCTCTGTTTCCAAATTACTTATTTGTGAAATTTGATCATAATGAAATTCATACGACAACAATCCAATCAACGAGAGGGGTCAGCCATTTTATTCGTTTTGGCCAATTGCCGACGGAAGTCCCTGAAGAAATTATTGAACTACTACAACAAACTCCTATTAGTTATTCCGTCGCACCAGATATACCAAAGCATGGTGACCAGGTGACTATTACCGAAGGTATTTTTGCGGGTGTACAAGCTATTTTTGGTGAACCTAATGGTGAGTACCGTTCTATTCTTTTACTGAATATTTTAAATAAAAGCGTACCCAAAGTAGTTGATAATACACAGTTTAAAAAAAATATAGATTGAGTATTGAAGCAATAAAAAAGCCCTTCCTAGAGGGCTTTTCATCATTCTGTATTGAATAACAATAGGTTAATACAAATCAGGACTCTTCTTTTTCTTCTTCCTCTGCACCTTCTTGTCGATTTCTACCTTTTCCAACATAGAAATTGGATAGTAAAACACCGAGCTCAAAGAGCAAATACATAGGAACAGCAAGTAAAGTTTGAGATAGTACATCTGGCGGCGTTAAAAACATCCCAACGATAAATGCCCCGACTAAAATATAAGGACGTTTACGTTTTAGGGCTTCAGGTGTAGTGACGCCTGTCCAACACAGTAAAATAATTGCAATAGGGACTTCAAATGCAGCACCGAAAGCCATGAATAATGTCATGACGAAACTAAGGTATTTACTGATATCCGGAATAAAATTAACGCTATCTGGCGTTGTTTTAACAAAAAAACCAAATGCGAGCGGAAAAACAACAAAATAGGCAAATGCCATTCCCAAATAGAACAAGAAACTACTTGAAACAAGCAAAGGCAACATGAGTTTACGTTCATGCTTGTATAAGGCAGGTGCAATGAAAGCCCATATTTGATAGAGAATAACTGGGATCGATACAAAAACCGAAACCATCATTGTCAATTTAATTGGGGTAAAGAATGTAGACGCCACATCCGTCGCACTCATTTGCGAACCTACTGGCAGCTTATCAATCAAAGGAGCTGCAACCAGCCGATAGATATCATTCGAAAAATAAGCAAGCGCAGCAAAAACAATTAAAACTGTAATTAAACAGTTGAGTAGCCGTTTACGAAGTTCAATGAGGTGGCTAATAAGTGGTTGTGTATCATTTACAGCCATGTGTTATTTTTCACTTTCAGTTTGATTAGAGTTTTTTACATTAGCATCGAGTGACTCTACTTTTTTCACGGCTGCTGAATCTTCCGGTTTCTCATCCTCCTCAACAACTGCCGCCATTTTGGCTGCATGTTCAGGGTTTGGATCAGACTCTTCAGGTTGCTGAGTATTATCTTTCGCTTCCTTTACAGCACTATCGTAACTGTCAGTGATCTCTTTTGCTTTGTTTAACTCTGTTTCAATATCATTAGTTGTCGCTTGGTAATCGCTTTTAAGCGATTGTGCCGCTGTACGCAGTTCTTCCATAGACTGCTTAAGTTCCGGAGAAAGCGCTTCTAAATTCGCTTTTTCTTCCACCTTTTTCAGCGTTTCTTGCAGCTCCTGCAGCTTTAATTCTTGCGATAACTCGTTTTGTACATTTGCAGCCATAGAGCGCATCGCACGGATCCACCCAGCGACAGTTCTCACTGCCACTGGTAACCGCTCAGGGCCTAATACAACGAGACCAATAACTGCAACAAGCAACAGTTCACTAAAACCTATGTCAAACACGGTTTAACCCTGCTCTTTGTTTTTGCTCTCAACTGGGCTTTCTTTCTTTTCAGCAGCCTGTTGTTCCGTAATATTTTTAGGTGCGAAGTCAGCATCTTGCTTTTCTTGCTCTGCTTTTGCTTTTTCGTCATCGCTCATTGCTTTTTTAAAGCCTTTGAGTGACTCCCCCAAATCCGAGCCTAAAGAACGCAATTTTTTGGTGCCGAAAATTAAAATAATAAGCAAAGCAATGATAATGAGTTGCCAAGGACTACCGAAAGCAGCCATTGCAATAGTTGATTCCATTGTTAATACCTCTATAGTTTTGGGATCAATTGTTGTTAGATCTATTATATACAACCAACACAAAATACGGAAATGTTCACAGCCTTATAAACTTGTCGCAAAACAAAGTTTACTTAATTTCCGCCTGTTTTACACCAACCAAACAACCAAGACAATGCTCCTGCCACCATAAACACAATACCAAACGGGGTGAGATTCGAAATAAGGAACATACTCCCACAGAGAATAAATGTGGCACCTATACCTAAAAGGTACTGAGATTTACGCTGTTTATTACGCTGACTTTTCAGTTGTTGCGTTAGTTGGTCTATGTTTGATTGTAAGTACTTATGTTGCCGTAATGCACCATAAATTAAATCAGGAATTTCAGGCATTTTTTCTGCCCAATACGGTGCTTTTTCTTTTAATGCTTGAGTAATTGCTGGTATCCCTACTTGGCTATGAACCCAATCCTCAAGGAATGGTTTTGCTGTTTTCCAGAGATCAAGCTGCGGGTAAAGCTGCCGACCTAACCCCTCAACATACAATAATGTTTTTTGTAATAATACCAACTGTGGCTGAACTTCCATGTTGAAACGACGTGCCGTATTAAATAAATTCAATAACACTTGCCCAAACGAAATTTCAGCCAATGGTTTTTCAAAAATAGGTTCACATACCGTACGGATAGCAAACTCAAAGTCTTCCACATTCGTGTCTGAAGGAACCCAGCCTGAGTCAACGTGTAGTTCTGCTACTTTGCGGTAATCACGATTAAAAAAAGCGATAAAGTTTTCTGCCAGATAACGTTTGTCTTCTTTGTTCAATGAACCGACTATTCCACAGTCTATTCCTATGTATTGAGGATCTTCTGGATGATCGTAACTAACAAAGATATTTCCTGGGTGCATATCTGCATGGAAAAAACTATCGCGAAAAACTTGTGTAAAGAAGACCTTAACACCACGTTCCGCCAGCAGTTTCATATTGGTTCCTTGCGCTTTAAGCGCAGCAATATCAGAAACTGGGATCCCATATATACGTTCCATGACCATCACGTTTTCACGACAATAGTCTGGATAGACCTCTGGCACATACAGCATTGCGCTGTTTTCAAAATTACGCCGAAGCTGAATGGCATTTGCTGATTCACGAAGCAAATTCAGCTCATCAATCAACGTTTTTTCGTATTCACGCACGACTTCTTTAGGTCTTAACCGTCGCCCATCTGGCAACAACGGAACCCAATTGGCAATGCGGTACATTAATTTAATGTCAGCTTTAATAATTGGCAAAATATCAGGGCGAATAACTTTGATGACAATATCTTTGCCATTTTCTTTTAATGTTGCGGTATGAACCTGAGCAATAGATGCTGAAGCTAAAGCTTGTTCATCAAAATCATCAAACCACTGTTCTAAAGGACCTTCGAGAGATTCTTCAATATAGCTTCGTGCTAGTTTGCCATCAAAACTCGCGACTTTGTCTTGCAATAGCGAAAGTTGATCTGCGATTGCGGGAGGGAAAAGATCTCGACGAGTCGATAGCATTTGGCCAAATTTGATCCAAACCGGCCCGAGTTCTTGTAGGGCGAGACGAAGCCTTTCACCCAATGCTTTGTCTTTATGCTTATTTCTGATCCAAAAGAAACCTAAGCGACCAATTCTTAATGGTAACGTTAGTTTAATTTTGGGGATTAACTCGTCTAATCCGTAAGAGAGAAAAACCCGAATAATGAAGTAAAGTCGTTTTATTTCACCGGGTGTCATTCTTCTCCTCCAACTGGCTTAACCGTTGCTCAAGCGCACTCATTGAATATTCCACTTGCTCGACTTCATCACTAAAATGAGCGAGTTCAAGCTGGTTAGGAGCCATTTTCCATTCTTCAACAATGGCGTCTTTGATATACGTTTTTTGCCGTTTTACTAAATGAGATGCAAAGCAAACACCTTTATTCAGGAACTTACTAAGGCCCTCTGCTGCAACATCACCAATGTAAGGTGACAGATAATGAGCAGGGTTCCAAATAGCTAAGTCAAGCAAAGAAGACCAGTGCTGTACAATTTGCATATCACCTTCAATCACGATATCACCACGATTGATAAGTTGAGCTAATTGCTGTTTGTCTTTCAATTTAACGAGCGTAAAGATGGATGTTTTTATGGTACAGTCCGCAGGTTCAACCCACTGGCTTAACACATCAACATGATTTTCAGCAAAAACGAGTGTCAACGTTTTATTCAGTTCTTTAAGTTCAATTGCCATAACTTTGCCGGCCAAACGCATCCTAGCTGGCTGTAGAACTTTTTCTTTGAACAACATGTGATTAAGAGAGGTTTCCATCAATGCTGTGATCAAAGAATACAAAACTGTATTTTGGTTTTCGGTATGTGTTGATGGTGCTTCCATCTTAGAATTTAAACCCTTTATGCAATGCGACAATTCCACCTGTCATATTGGTGTAGGAAACCTGTTCAAACCCTGCATTTTCCATCATACCTTTTAGTGTTTCTTGGTTTGGATGCATGCGGATTGATTCAGCTAAATAGCGATAGCTATCGGGATCATTAACTATCGCTTGGCCAATACGAGGGAGTATATGAAATGAATAGGCATCATAAGCTTTATTCAGTGGCTCAATAACTGGTTTTGAGAACTCTAATACCAATAAACGCCCACCTGGCTTTAACACTCGGAACATAGAGCGTAGCGCTTTGTCTTTATCGGTGACATTACGCAGGCCAAAAGAGATAGTAATGCAGTCAAAATAGTTATCAGGGAATGGTAGCTCTTCCGCATTGGCTTGCACGTAATTGACATTACCGACAATACCAAGATCACGTAATTTCTCACGCCCCATTTTTAGCATTGAATCATTAATGTCTGCGAGTATGACTTCGCCTTTTTCGCCCACTAAACGTGAAAATTTAGCGGTTAAGTCACCCGTTCCACCCGCAAGGTCGAGTACCCGCTGATTACGACGGACACCACTTGCCTCAATGGTAAAACGCTTCCAAATACGATGAATACCAAACGACATCAAATCATTCATTAAGTCATATTTTGATGCTACTGAGTGAAAAACATTCGCTACTAGGCCAGCTTTATCTTCTTTGCCGACAGTACGGAAACCGAAATCAATGGTTTCTTTAGTTGGTTCAGTCATTTCTCTTATGCCTGCTTATCATTCAAACTTTTGTAGGAAGTGTAACAGTCTTTGAGCCAAAACCCTATCAGAAGTCTAAGATTCCGCACAATTAGGCGTATCAGACCGCTCAACCAATTGAGGCGAGATAGGTTGCTTAATTTCGACTCCTAACTCTTTAAAACTTTCCGCCTGGCTAATTAAATTTCCACGCCCTTGAGCAAGACGCTTCATTGCCGATAGGTAAGTATTATTGGCTTTATCAAGACTGGCGCCTAAAACCTGCATATCATCCACAAACAAACGCAGCTTGTCATACATTTTTGCTGCTCTATTTGCTATCTCCTGAGCATTTTGCCCTTGGCGTTCATACCGCCAAATATTATTAATCGTTCTCACTGCCACTAACAATGTGGAAGGACAAACTAACATAATATTCTGTTTAATTCCTTCATCAAGTAACTCGGGAGCTTCTTTCAAAGCCAGTAAATACGCAGGTTCAATAGGGATAAACATTAAAACGTAATCCAGTGAACGAATTCCCGGTAACTGGTGGTAATCTTTACGACTCAACATACGCATGTGATTACGGATAGATGCCACATGATTTTTTAACGCTTGTTGCTGTTCATGTGGATCTTCGCTATTGAAGTAATGTTCATAGGAAACCAGCGACATTTTTGCATCAACAACCACATCTTTCCCTTCTGGAAGATGAATAATCACATCCGGTTGATAACGGCTATTATAACTTGTATTGATACTAACTTGGGTTTCAAATTCACTTCCTTCACGTAAACCTGAAACTTCGAGGATCCGAGTAAGAATGGTTTCCCCCCAGTTCCCTTGAATTTTGTTATCCCCTTTCAGCGCTCGTGTCAGGTTAACTGCCTCTTTGGTCATTTGATTATTGAGCTGCTGTAATTGACGAATTTCATAGGCTAAAGTGTGGCGCTCTTTGGCTTCTTCACCAAAACTTTGTTGAACTTGCTGACGAAATCCTTCTAATTGCTCACGAAAAGGTGATAACATCGCCAATAGGCTTTTCTGTTGTTGCTCAGATGCACGACGCTCATTTTGTTCAAAAATACGGTTAGCTAAGTTTTCAAACTGTGCCGTCAGCCGTTGTTCACTGTTTTGTAAAATGCGCTGTTTTTCTTCGTTGGCTAGCTGGTTCTGTTCAAAACGGGTGATTACCTCGCGAAGCTCTGCTTCTTGCTCTCGGTTAATATCCCTTTGAGTACGCAGTTCTTGATCTAGCCTGTCGTATTCTTCTTTCCATTGCGCGAGGTGAATATTTTTTTCGTCACTTGCCGCAAGTTGGCGGTTGAGTTGTTGCAGTTCCTGATCTTTTTGCGTAATTTTTTGGGCAATAGAGAACCACGTAGCCAAGCCACCAATTAAAACGCCACTCAACGCACCAATAACAGCATATAAAAGAGAGGTATCCACGGTTAAATCCTTACTTTACAAAGTCTAGTGTAAGGTAATGGGATACTGTATAAGTGTCCAGAGGTAATTTAGCCATCGAAGAAAATTTTGCGAAGCGCTTCGCAAGCTTAGCCTATCCAGCTCGCAAACCATTTCAAGCCTAATGCCCCAGGCGCTAGAATACCAAATGCCCAAATCATCGCAGAAGCGATATTAGCGAGTTGGAAATGCCGTTGTGGCATGGCGCAAATCCCTGCAACCAAGGGAACAATGGCTCGCAAAGGCCCGAAGAAGCGCCCAAAGAAAATGCCCCAAATACCCCATCGGTCAAAGAAACGTTGCCCTTTATCAATCATTTGCGGGTTACGAGAAATCGGCCACATATGGCGTACATTTTCTTTGTAATGATAACCAAACCAATAAGAAAGCCAGTCTCCAAAAAAAGCACCGAGTGCTGCTGCTAACCATATTGGCCAGAAAGTAATATTACTTTCACCAATCAAAGCACCGAGCGCGAGTAAAATGACCGTTGCAGGTAACAGAAGCGACAAAAATGCCAGAGATTCCCCAAAAGCCAGAAAGAAAATAATAGGAAGCGCCCATACTTCATGTTCGCGTGTAAAGTCCGTCACTATGGTGACAATTTCATTGAGTGTCACGGTCAGTTCCTTTCATTAGGGGATAATCAGAATACTGTAGCGAAAAAGTGGTAAATCAACGTTAAACAAAGCCAAAACACCTTTGGAAAAACCGAGTTGTGGATAAAGAAAAACGGATTATCCGACAACTCATATTCCAATTAGAGCAACTTAGTCCAGAAACTGGCTTTGCAGTGCTTCTCGTTGCGGCCTTCCTAAACCAAAATCTTTTTCTAGCCATTGGTCAACATTGCCATACTGGCTTTCAACACTGTTTAGTGCTGTTCTCAAGAAGTCTTCACGTACCGAATAGACGTACTCAAATTTTTTCACGATGCTTTCGTCCATCGTTTTTGCATGCTCTTCAAGTAAGTGTTTGCGGTAAGGTGCGAGTGTTTCATTAGTCAGTAAGTAATCTTCCATTACGGTGTCTAAATCTGCACCTAAAGCAAATAACACGAGCGCAGACCCGACTCCTGTACGGTCTTTTCCTACCGCACAGTGTTGTACTATGCCACCTTTTTCTGGTTGTTTGAGTAAATTGACTAATTGATGATAAGCAGGATTGTTCAGTGGTAACAATTCATATAAACGGAACATAAAGGCTTGCGGATCAAATTGTTCCAATATCTCTGGCGTTAATTTATCTAAATTTGCGGTGACTTCTTTGGCTAGCGGATTTGCTGGCGCATGTACATAATGCGCTCCTTGCCAAATGACATCAGGTTTATCTAAAATTTCAGCTTCATCACGATAGTCAATAATTTGGAAAAGATTTTGTGAACGCAAAACCGCTTCGTCTTCCTGTGTTAATCGGTCTAACGCACCGGAACGAAACAGGACACCGGGCTTGATTTTGCCACCGTTAGCAAGTTTTTTACCACCGAGGTCACGGAAGTTAATACCGCCCTTCAAAGGCAGAACAGAAGGATGAAGATAAGGTGTTGTTGACATAATAATTCCTTTTCGCCCTATAGCTTTCATTCCAGTTAGCAATAAAACAAACGTAACCTGAATAATTTAAGGGCACATAATATTGATAATTGTTTTTATGACAATAACAGATCTAGCAAATAAGAGGATCAGAATATTTCCTGCAAATTGATTAGTAATTGCCAAATCTATCGAGGAAATAAAGAGAAATGAAAAGTGGGTCAAGGGACTAAGCCCGCTTACTTTTTGTCCACAACCGAGTGAAAGTCAAGTAAACGGGCCAGTAAATCACGGACTACAGTAAGCGGCGTGCAGCTTCAACCACAATACTTAATACGTTACCTTCAGTTTTCTTCAGTAACGCTTCATTTGGAATTTCTTGTTGAGTACGATTCACGATAACACCCGCAACCATACCAGCTCGTAACCCTTTACTACTAGAACACATAGTCAGCAATGTGGCTGATTCCATTTCGTAGTTCATTACGCCCATGTCTTGCCACTCTTTCATCGAACCTCTGAAATGACGCATCACACGGCCAGTATAGGTATCATAACGCTCTTGACCTGGGTAGAAGGTATCCGATGATGCAGTAACACCAACATGAACGGTCGCACCGGCATCTTTCGCTGCGGCATAAAGCGCATTGGTACAGTCAAAATCAGCAACGGCTGGGTATTCTAATGGTGCGAAGTGTTGGCTAGCACCGTCTAGGCGCACTGCCCCAGTTGTCACCAAAACATCACCGACATTGATATCTTCTTGGATTGCACCTGTTGTACCAATACGTAAGAAAGTACGGATACCAAGCTGTGCAAGTTCTTCAACTGCAATTGACGTCGATGGACCACCGATACCGGTTGAACAAACAATGACGGCTTTTCCGTCGAGTTCACCACGCCAAGAGGTGTATTCACGTAATGACGCAAGGTGCACAGGGTTATCCATCAGACGTGCAATTTTTTCAACACGGTTAGGATCCCCAGGAACAATCGCTACGGTCGCACCCTGTAAGTCACTTTTCTTTAAACCTAAGTGGAAAACGTCAGACATTTCAAACTCCTTTACACAATGGCATCATTAAATCAGTCAATACTGATTAATCGTTATTTGTAATATAGCGAGAAAACGATATTTTTTTAGTGATGAACATCACTTTTAATGAAAACAATAAAATATTGATTTCATAATTTAGTGATATACATCACATAAATTCATGGGTTTTATTTCTCTTTGAATTCCATTGCCATCAGTATAGATGAAAGTTTGGCATAACGACAAAAGCGCCCCTAATTGCTGGGCGCTTTGATTATTTGGCAGAACTAAAACTGATAACGCTATGTTAGAGAATTACATCAAGAACGAGGACACCAACTAGGCCTATCGCCCACGCAATGGTGGTCGGAATAGACCAAACAATCATTTGTTGTTTAACGTCCTTAATTCCCATCATTCTGTTCACCACCCAGTACAGGCTGTCGTTGAAGTAACCGAAGAACAGAGACCCCATGGTTGCCGCTTGCGCAGCGACCAATAAGTTAATATCCGGTATTTGGCTAATGATTGGTGCAGAAATAGATGCTGCGGTAATCATTGCTACCGTACCCGAACCTTGAATCAAACGAACCAATGTCGCGATGATAAACGGAATCAATACTGGTGTAATCGGCAGATTTGCAACATGTTCAGCAAGAATATTTCCTGTGCCACTATCACGCAGTACCGCACCTAATGCACCACCCGCACCCGTAACTAGCAGGATAATACCCGCTGCTTGTAAGCCTTCTTCCATACGGTCGATGACTTCTTCTTTTGTTGCTTTTGGCATTAATGTGTAAACAGAGATCAACACACTAATTGATAATGCAATAATTGGTGCGCCTAAGAATTCAAATGTTTGGAAATACCAATTACTTTCCATACCTTGGAAAGATTCTGTTTTGAGAATTAATCCATTGATAGCATTGATAAAAATTAACAAAATAGGTGTAATAATCGGTAAAAGCGATAAGAACAGGCTTGGTAATGGCTTATTCGCTTTTTCTTCCATATAACGAGCATGAACTTCTTTCAGGTCTTCGCTGCCCGTTTCATCTGGCATAAATTCAGGGTACTTAGTCCCTAACCATTTTGCGTAAAACACAATACCGATAACACAAGGGATAGCCAGGCTCATACCCGCTAGGATCATGGCGCCAACATCGACACCAAAAATCCCTGCCACGCCTAAAGGCCCTGGTGTTGGTGGAACGGTGTGGTGTGTCACCACTAACCCACCAGCGAGTGCAACGCCTAAAGTTAGTATGCTACGTTTACCATTTTTGGCTAATGCTTTTGCCAATGGGTATAAAATCACAAAAGCAGAGTCAACAAAGATAGGAATACTAACAATATAACCCGTAATCGCTAACGCCCATTCTTCACGTTTTTTACCTAACCATTTGATAAAGCTATAAGCGATTTGTTCAGCAGCACCTGAAACTTCCAGCACCCTTCCCATCATTACCCCGAGTCCGATAACAATACCGATGCTACCAAGTGTTGACCCAAAGCCTTTTGTAATGACTGTCACTGTCTCTGCGGCGGTCAAACCACCAGATACACCCGCGATTGCCGCAGCAATTAGCATGGCTAATAACGCATGAACACGCGTGCGTAATACTAAAAAGATCAGGACAAATATGGCCACTGCGAGGCCAATAACAGGAATATAGGACATAGGCTATCTCCTACTTAGACGAGCCGTGGTGAGTGATAAACGAACGGATCGCATCACCAAACGAGCCATCTGCACGGAAACCGAGATCCAATGCACGGCTGATATCAAATTTACCCGGCCAGCTCGCCACAATGCGGTTAATGCCTTCATCAGGTTCAAAACGAATAAGATCCACCGCTTCTTGCCCTGCAACATCACGCAGTGCATCAATCATGCCTTGAACAGTAACGGTAATACCTGGTAGGTTCACAGTGCGAGATTTACCGAATTTCTCAGCAGGGATACTGACCGCTTGAATAAAGTTATTAATCACGGTTTCAGGGCTGGATAACCATAGCGCAAGGTCAGGGGAGACAGGGCAAACACTTTCAACCCCATTTAATGGTTCACGAATAATGCCGCTTGCGAATGAAGATGCCGCTTTATTGGGTACACCAGGACGAATACTGATGGTTGGCAAACGCATCACCCGACCATCAACAAAGCCTTTACGTGAATAGTCATTGACCATCAGTTCACACATTGCTTTTTGAGCACCATAGGACGATTGTGGGTTAACGACACACAAGTCTGTGATGACATCCGGTAGCTCACCACCAAACACGGCAAGAGAACTGGTAAACATAAATTTGATTGCTGGGTTCTTGGCACGAGCAACTTCCAATAATTGGCGAGTAGCTTCGAAGTTAACCTTCATACCCAAGTCAAAGTCACTTTCAGCGTGGCTACTCACGATAGCGGCAAGGTGGAAAACCACATCAGTTTGTGCATCGATCAGTTTATCGGCCGCGCCTGCTTGCGTTAAATCTAGCGCAACGCAACTGACTCTGGCATCTTCAACTGGTGATGTAGGGCATTGAATATCGGCTAAAACAAGGTGGTCAAATTTTAAACCCTGGCTATTTTTAAGCAAAGCAGCGGCTAGCTGCTGGCCCAGAAAGCCTGCGCCACCAGTAATAATAACTTTCATTGTAATTCTCCTTGCTATAGCCTTTTAGCTGGCTATGCAGTTTTAGGTAAGATTATTTATGCTTTATGTCTTGATTAAATGAAGTTTTATGTTTTGTTCTGTTATCCGCTGCACCACATCAGCTGGCAACTGGTCATCGCAAATGATGTCGTGCAATTGATTCAATGGGCAAACACGAAACATGCCATATTTGCCGAATTTGCTACTGTCTGAAACCAATACACAGCGACGGGCAACATCCAATAGCGTTTGTTTTATCTGAACTTTTTCTTCATGTGGGGTAGAAACCCCGTGCTGTAAATCCCATGAACTGGTGCTGATAAAAGCAATATCAACATTGAGCGTTTTCAGCATCATCGCAGCCGTATTTCCTACACTAGAATGGTTACGTTTATCCACCAATCCCCCGGTGTGGTATAGGTTTAGCTGCGATTTATTCATTAAGTACTGCATAATCGAAAAATCATTAGTGACAATCGTTAAGTTAAAACGCTCACCGAGTACGCGCGCTATCTCAAAAGTGGTGGTTCCTGCATCGAGATACACCACTTGCCCATCTTCAACTAATGAGCTGGCAAACTGACCAATTTCACGCTTATGGCGATGATGCAACCGCGCCTTTTCACTCCAAGGTAGCTCTTGGCGCAACACATCATTTAACTTAACGCCACCACTGATACTGAGCACCTTCCCTTCTTCTTCTAACATCCGAATATCACGTCGTACTGTCATATGAGAGACATTCATTAGATCAACCAAATCACTGATCGATACGGTTTGATGTTCATACACGTAACGGTAAATAAAATCACGACGCTCAGAAGGGAGCATAGGTTCTCCTAATTATGAATTTGCTTGTTTAAGCCAGCCTAATCCATCTTCGGTGCGGCCTGCAGGATGGTATTCACATCCTAACCAACCCTCATAACCCATTTCATCCAACTGCTTAAAAATCCATGGATAATTGACTTCACCGCTATCCGGTTCATGACGATATGGGACTGACGCTATCTGAATGTGACTAAATTTACCCCATAAACGTTCAATTGTTTTCAATAAATCACCTTCCATAATTTGGCAGTGATATAAATCCAACTGGATAAATACATTTTCACGATTAATTTCAGGCAGTAATGCTTCCGCTTGTTTTTGCGTCGTCAAAAAATACCCAGGCATATCGCGGGTATTGATGGGTTCGATAAGCACACGAATACCGTGCTCAGCCATCACATCTGCCGCATATTGAATATTTTTGATAAAGCACGCGGTTTGCTGTTCAAGTGTATAATTTTCATTCACTTTCCCCGCCATCGCATGAACTTGTTTACAGCCTAATGCTTTTGCGTATTTCAATGCAGTTTGTACGCCTTCGGCAAATTCGTTCTCACGACCCGGGATCGAAGCCATACCGCGCTCCCCCAAAGCCCAATTTCCCGCAGGCATATTAAACAGGGCCTGTGTTAAATGGTGTTTACTCAGTTCACCCGCAATGACATTGGCATCTTCTTCATAAGGGAAGAGATATTCAACACCGTTAAACCCCGCATTTGCAGCACGTTCAAAGCGCTGTATAAAAGGCACTTCGGTAAACATCATGCTTAAATTTGCAGCAAATTTAGCCATTTTCGCCTCGCTACTTTTGTGGATAACGACTTTCGAGCTGTTCAACTTGCTCTTGCGTTAATGTTGTAAAGCCATGTGGGCGTAATGTGATATATAAGCGAGCGGTATCTTCTAACTCTTCTGCATTGAAGAACGCTTGCCTTAACGTTTTGCCACCCACGACCGGACCATGATTCGATAGCAATACCGCATTATGTGTCGGTGCTAATTTTGCAATTTCCTCACCAATTCGGTCATCCCCCGGTGGCAAGTATTCAATCAATGGCAATTTTCCCACTCGCATCACATAATAAGGTGTGATTGGAGGTAAACAATTTTTTGTATCTAACCCCGGTAAGCAAGACAACGCGGTTAACCAAGGTGAATGAAGATGAACAACTGCTTGGCAATCAGGGCGTTGCAAATACATCGCCATGTGCATAGAAACTTCTTTTGTCGGTTTATCTCCCCCGATCCAATTTCCTTGTGCATCGAGTTTACTCAGTTTGTTAGGGTCTAAATCACCAAAACTGGAGTTTGTCGGTGTCACAATAATCGAACCATCAGGTAACCGAGCACTAATATTTCCTGCACCACCGCTGCTGTAACCACGGTTAAACATTGATTTAGCCCAATCGACTAACTCTTGGCGCAGCGCCTTTTCATCACTCATTAAACATCTCCTGTGCAAACTGGAAGAAATTTTCTTGGCCGAAATTACCTGATTTCAACGCTAACCAGTTACCGCTTGCTAAGTCCTGTACCCATGGCACACCTGGGGCGATTGGTGAGCCAATACTTAATTGTTCTGTCCCAAGGCTTTGAACCACTTTTCCTGATGTTTCACCACCAGCAATAATAAAGGTGTCATACCCTTTCGCTTGCAACAGCACAACGACCTCACCAAAGACCTTCTCAACCGCGAAACTCGACTCCGCAGCACCGTATTTCTCTTGTGTTTTTTTCAGTAATTCAGGTGATTGAGTGGCATAAAGCATTGGCGCCAAACCCGTTAGTTGCTGTGCTTGCACCCAATCTGCCAATGTTTTGGCATACTCAGGGTTATTTAAACACTCACCCACATCCAACATTTTTGCAGGAGCAACTTGCTGATAAGCCTGAACTTGTTTGTTAGTCATTACCGAGCAACTTCCCGATAAAATAACTGTTTTTCTATTTTTACCTGTTGGCTTTTCACCTCGTTGCGTTGTACCGCCCCATGGACATTGGCTATCCACATTGGCCAGTGCAGCACCGAGACCGGAACCCCCTGTCAACAATGGCATCGCTTTAACCGCTTGTGCGATAGGGAGCAAATCATCCATTGTTAAGCTATCAACAACCGCGTAACTCACACCTTGTTGAGCTAACTCGGTCAGTTTTTGGCTAACAACGTCGCTGCCTTTTTGAATATCCTCAAGTTTGATTAAACCAGCTTGACCTTTTGATTGTTTTTCCATCACACGCAATAAATTTGCGTCAGTCATTGGCGTTACAGGATGGTGCTGCATACCACTTTCATTGAGTAGCTGGCCATTCACAAACAAATGTCCATGAATCACCGTTCTACCGTTAACGGGTAGCGCGGGGCAAACTAATGCTAAGTTTGTGCCCAGTTGTGCCATTAATGCATCTGTAACGGGGCCAATATTGCCTTTTTCGGTTGAATCAAACGTCGAGCAATATTTAAAGAAAATTTGCTGGCAATGCGCTTTTTGTTTCAGCCAATTACCTGCATTGGTCGATGCACTGACGGCTTCATCGACAGGACAAGAGCGGCTTTTTAAACTAATCACTATCGCATCAACATCTTGTGGTACTGGTGTGCTCTCATCGGGTTCATTCAGTAACTGAACAACCTTCCAACCGTTTTGTACCATAAAGCCTGCAATATCTGTCGCACCGGTAAAATCATCTGCTATTACGCCTAACTTCACTGTCATGCTTTTTTCTCCGGTAAAGTAATACCTTTAAATGTTTTAATCACCGCGCTGTCATCCTGTTGACCTAAGCCTTCATTGCTCGCTGAAATAAACATTTGATGAGCTGTTGAAGCAAGTGGTAATGGGAAATTTAATGCTTTTCCTGTTTCCATCACTAGCCCTAAATCTTTGACAAAAATATCCACTGAGGATTTTGGCGTATAATCACCGTCTAAGACATGTTGCATACGGTTTTCAAACATCCATGAATTTCCAGCTGCATGAGTGACAATGTCGTACATCACGTCAAGCTCAATACCCGCTTTGGCGGCTAAAGCCATACTTTCTGCCGCAACAGCAATATGTACCCCAGCTAATAACTGGTGAATCGTTTTGACGGTTGAACCTAAGCCAACTTCATTCCCTACGCGGTATAGGCGCTCAGAAATAGCGTCAAATACAGGTGAAAGTTGCTCAAATAAAGCTGGCTCTCCTGAGGCCATTACGGTCAATTTTCCTTCAGCCGCTTTAATTGCCCCCCCTGAAATAGGCGCATCCACAAGGGGTAATTGATATAAGGCAAGGCGCTGAGCGATGTTTTTGGTTTGCTCCGCGGAGAGTGTGCTATGCAACACTATAATTGTACCGGGACGTAGTTGTTCAGCCAGAGGCTGTTCACCCGAAAACAAAATGGCTTCAACTTGACGACCATTAACCACCACCAGCAACAAAGCGTCAATTTCATGGGCAAATTCCGCTGCATTTTGCCCCACTGCAATTGCTCCTGCATTAAATAGGCTTTTGCATGCATCTTGGTTTAAATCAAATCCATAGGTAGGAATGTTATTTTTTATAAGAGATTGTGCGATCCCCATCCCCATAGAACCTAGGCCAATCACGCCAATTTTATTAACGAAATTTCCCATAATGACCCCTGATGTTGTTAATCTTCGTGACTGTTGTGAATTTTTACACAATAAAATTCACAAACACATGACTAACATCACATTTGAGATAATATAAAAAACCAACAAATTAAATCTAAACAATTGAATTAAAACAAAATAAAAGAAAGCTCACCTTAAACACACGTTCACAGGATGATGTGATAAAAAATGTGATGCATATTATGTTTATTCACGTTTAATTCACAAATGATAAACCGTGGTTTTTCTACTGGGCTATATTCAATGCATCATTTCTATTGACCTAAAACTTAAATTGCTGAAAATAGCCGACTACAATTTTTTGAATAATGCTCCATACTATGAATGAGAGCATAAATTGGCGGATTGCCTAGGAGATAACATGGGGTTGTTTGAGCAAATGATGGGTATGGTTGCAGGCGATAAAATGCAACAGTTTCAATCAGTAATAAACTGGGTTGAGAATCAAGGTGGCCTTCAAGGTGTTATCGAAAAATTTAATGAACAAGGCTTAGGTGGTGTTATTGCCTCGTGGATCAGTGAAGGGAATAATTTACCTATCGATGCCAGCCAATTAATGCAAGTTTTTGGAAATGCGAATATCCAAGAATTGGCTCAACAGGTAGGCTTAGAACCTCAAGCAACCTCAGAAATGATTGCTAAATATCTTCCTCAGTTAGTTGACAGTGCCACACCAAATGGTGAAGTTCCAGAAAACCTCGATCTTGCTTCTATCGGTATGAATTTACTGAAATCCAAATTATTTGGTTAATATTTTCTAAAAAGGCAGGTTTCCCTGCCTTTTTGACACACTAACTAGTCGCCATTTTACTGCTCATTTCTAAGCTGTTTCGCTGCCTCAACCATGTTGGCTAATGCTTGGCGAGTTTCTGGCCAGCCTCGTGTTTTCAAGCCGCAATCAGGGTTAACCCATAAGCGCTCAACCGGAACACGCTTCGCCGCCTTTCTTAATAGCGCAACAATCCATTCCACATTAGGTACATTTGGTGAGTGAATATCGTACACTCCTGGACCAATTTCATTTGGATAATCAAAATCTTCGAATGCATCTAACAAATCCATATCTGAACGTGATGTTTCAATCGTGATCACGTCGGCATCCAATGCAGCAATGGAATCCATGATGTCATTGAATTCGCAATAGCACATATGGGTGTGAATTTGCGTGTCGTCATCCGCAATCGCAGCACTGAGTTTGAAAGCATCAACGGCCCATTTAAGGTAAGCCGCCCACTCGTCTCGACGCAATGGTAACCCTTCACGCAGTGCAGGCTCATCGATTTGAATAATACCGATACCCGCTTTTTGTAAGTCGTCGACTTCATCACGCAAGGCTAGCGCAATTTGTTTCGCAATCGTTTCACGGCTCACATCTTCACGTGGGAATGACCAACACAGAATAGTGACTGGGCCGGTTAACATCCCTTTGACCGGTTTTTCCGTTAAAGACTGAGCATATTTTGCCCACTCTACTGTAATCGCTTCTGGGCGACTAATATCACCAATAATCACCGGCGGTTTTACACAACGTGAACCATAACTTTGCACCCAACCATTTTGGGTAAATACATAACCATCAAAGTGCTCACCGAAGTATTCCACCATGTCATTACGTTCGGCTTCACCATGTACAAGAACATCGATATCTAAAATTTCTTGTTCTTTAATGGCTTGCTTAATATGCTCACTAATATTGGTGCGATAGTAGGTTTTATCCACATTCCCTTTTTTGAAGTCTAAACGTAATGTTCTGATTTCACTTGTTTGAGGAAATGAGCCAATCGTGGTTGTCGGCCATAATGGTAAGTTAAAGCGTTGACGTTGGCGTGCTGCTCGCTGTGGATAGTGGCTATAACGTTCTGTATCCCCTTCGCTGATTGCCGCCAAACGCTGAGCCACTGAAGCATTATTCACACGGGCTGATGTTCTACGCGCTCGAATAGGTGCGCTGTATGTATCTAATTCAGCAATATGGCTGTCTGTTGGCTGATTTAACGCTTTTGTTAACAGAGCAAGTTCTTCACATTTTTGGATAGCGAAAGCAAACCAGCTTTTCACTTCAGCATCTAAACGTGTCTCATCATTTAAGTCAATTGGGCTGTGCAGTAATGAACATGACGTTCCTACCCATATATCACGCTGGCCTAAGAGCGGCTTCACCTGTAAGAATTTTTCCCCTAAGTCAGCCTTCCATACGTTACGACCATTAATAATTCCTAGTGATAATACCCAGTCTGCTGGCAGTATTTGGTGTAATTTTTCAATATCATCAGCGCCTGCAACCACATCGACATGTAGACCTTGCACAGGGAGTTGCTTAATCAAGTCTACATGATGACTAATGCCATCGAAATAGGTGGTTAGCAGTAATTTGATTTGGCCTGACAGCGCTTGGTAAGCCTGCTGATAAGCTTGCTGCCATTGCTCTGGTAAATCTAACACTAATGCAGGCTCATCAATTTGCACCCACTCAAGGCCTTTTTCTGCCAAACGCGACAGGATCTCCTGATATACAGGCAATAATTCATTCAATAATGATAAGCGATCAAACGGTTCACCTTTCACTTTACCTAACCAAAGGTAAGTAATAGGACCAATGATAACCGGTTTTACATTATGGCCTAATGCTAATGCCTCATCGACTTCATCAAACAGTTGTGTCCAAGACAGGGAAAATTGTTGCCCTTTTTGAAATTCAGGCACGATGTAGTGGTAGTTAGTATTAAACCACTTCGTCATCTCGCCTGCTGGAGCAGGTTTGCCCTTTGGTGCGCGACCGCGAGCAACACGAAATAAGGTATCTAAATCAATCGAACCATTTTCATTTTGATGGCGTGGCGGCACATTGCCCAATAGCAAACTGGTTGTCAGCACTTGGTCATACCAAGCGAAATCACCAACGGGTAATAGCTCAACGCCCGCATTTTTTTGTTGCTGCCAATGGCGCACACGT
Source organism: Providencia sp. PROV130 (assembly GCF_028482225.1). Classification (NCBI taxonomy): domain Bacteria; kingdom Pseudomonadati; phylum Pseudomonadota; class Gammaproteobacteria; order Enterobacterales; family Morganellaceae; genus Providencia; species Providencia sp. PROV130. Next base: position 30,812 of record NZ_JAMPQC010000030.1, read on the forward strand.
AACTGATAACCGGTTTCTAATAGTGTGGTCTGATCAATTTTACCTGCCCAATAATCTTCTTGTGCACGTTTGAGCTCTCTTTTTAGACCGACACGTGGAAATCCAAGTGCATGATTTATAACAGACATATTGACCCCTTAAAATATTTAGCCGTCTAGATGTTTACACATCCATAATCAACAGGTACTGTATAAAGCACAAGCGCAAATTATTCATTGTCACCGTGAAGGTTTCTCATGATCGAATTAAAACATCTAAAAACATTGCAAGCGCTCAGCCAATACGGTTCATTAGCGGCAACAGCAACACACTTGCACCAGACACAGTCTGCTTTATCACACCAATTTAGTGATTTAGAGCATCGGCTAGGTTTCCGGTTATTTGTTCGTAAAAGCCAACCATTGCGCTTTACGCCACAAGGGGAAGTCTTATTACAATTAGCACAACAAGTCCTGCCATTAGTGAAAGATGCCATTCGAGTATGTAATGAGCCTGGGGTTTGTGCGTTACGCATCGCTATTGAATGCCATAGCTGCATTCAGTGGTTGACCCCTGCATTACAGCAATTCAGGCAAACTTGGCCTCAAGTTAGCGTCGATTTCAAATCTGGGGTGACGTTCGACCCACAGCCTGAGTTACTTTCAAGGGAATTGGATATCGTGATGACCTCTGACATTTTGCCAGATCAAGGCATCCACTATACGCCAATGTTTGATTATGAAGTAAAATTGATTGTGGCGAATGACCATCCGTTAGCCAAAAGACCACATATTGAGCCCCATGATTTGGCGGATGAAACGTTGCTTATCTACCCAGTACAACGGGATCGCTTCGATGTTTGGCGCCATTTTTTGCAACCTGCAGGCGTGTCACCTAACGTAAAAAATGTTGATAACACATTAATTTTAATCCAAATGGTCGCAGCTAAAATGGGTATTGCCGCACTGCCTCACTGGGCGGTTGATTCATTTGAAAAGCAAGGGTTGATTAAAACCAAAACCTTGGGTAGCGGTTTATGGAGCCGGCTGTATGCAGCTTGCCGTGAAGGAGAGCAGCACCAGCCAGCTATTGAGGCGTTTACTGAGACGACGACGGATCACGCTGTGGAGAACTTGTCTTATGTGAAGGCCGCGAAAGGATCCAACGCTTATGCACCCAAAGAGAAGCAACTATTAGGCTCGATCCTATGGTAAAACTCAGCCAATCCGGATGTTGTTGCCAGATAGCAAAATTAACTAATAACCCCGCTGGGACCATCATGTTATTCATAATAGCAAGGGTTCCAGCATCCACTTTGGTTGCGCCATAGTTCCACATAAAGTAGCCAATGCCTGAAGCTGCAATCCCCAACCAGAGTAAGACCCCCCACTGGAGAGTTGTTGTCGGCATCATCGATTTATTACCAAATAGCAACCACCCAAGTAATGCAATTAACGTTGCACCAAGGTAAAACCATGAGAAAGCCTGATGTTGAGGGATCGGATGCACCTCCATCAAACGTTTATACCCCACCTGCCCAATCGCAAAAAAGATATTTGCTAGCTGCACAAAAAGCAAACCTAACCAAAAAGATTCGCTCAAGTGGTCATAGCGAATAATTGCCGCGCCAATGACCGCCAATAGAGAGCTAAACAAATAGCCTTTACGCAGCTTTTGCCGTTCTAGTAAATCATAAATTAACGTGACATATAGTGGTGTTAATACTGTAAAAAGCAAAAATTCGGCAACAGTAAGGTATTGATAAGCATGGAATACAAATAAGTACATGATGCCAAGTTGGCAAGCGCCCACTAGCATATAGAGTGCAATCACTTTAGCGCTAAACTGGCGCCAACGTAGGAAAGGTAAAAAAACGAGCGAAGCTAGTGCCACCCGTACAAGTACTGAAAACCAACTATCTACTTGGCCCGCAAGGTATTCGCCGATAAGACTAAACGACGCTGCCCAAAGCAGCGTCGTGATAACAAGTAACCACATAATGCTGTATTTCGCCCCAAACTTAACAATGTCGGCTAGAATACTCGCTTTTTGGTTTTAATGCTCTTTTTCGATCAAGACGGCTTCTAATAAATCCAGATCAACCAACAACGTTTGTAGCGTTTCATTACTGATTTTCTTAGTTGCACGTAAGTGATAAAGCTCACCACGCTCCGCACGTAATGCCGTCAAACGGAAACGTCGTTCAAGGTCTTCAATCAGCAAATTATGATCAATTTCATCTTGCCCTGCCGTGCGTCGTCTTAGATAACCTGTCACACGGGAAGCGACTTCACTGATATCTTCTGAATCGAGTTTTTCATCAACGTCTGCAGATAAACGTTCCTGCATCTTATTTAAACTGACAATCGCCACTTCTGCCATTGCGGCTTTTGCCATTCGAATTTCATTGGCATCGACTTCTTTGTCTCCCACGGTAAAATTACGCAGCAGAAGCGGTAAAGCAACCACACCTGCAAAAATGGAAAATAAGATAACCCCTGCGGCAATAAATACTAGCTGGTAACGCGCTGGGAATGGTGAGCCATCGGTTAAAAATAACGGAATAGAAAGCACACCCGCTAAGGTAATCGCCCCGCGTACCCCTGCAAAAGAGGCTAGCCAAAGCTCACGTACGGTATAGTTAGCAAATTGCAGTGGCTTTTTCTTTAAGAATAAACGGCTAAACCTTTTCATCAGCCATAGCCAACAGAAACGCAATAGCAGTAGAGCAAAATAGATGATGGCTACTGCCGCGAATAGCATCCAGGTTTCTACGCTTGGGTCGAGATCGGCTTGGATAACAGACGTTTCCCAAATACCGGGCAATTGAAGCCCTAACATGATGAAAACCAACCCGTTAAAGACAAATTCAAGCATCGACCAAACGCTATCAGCACGTAGTCTCATCGCTAACGGAGCGTTACGGATAACCCCGGATTTTGTGATGGTCATACCGGCCGCAACAGCGGCTAAAATACCTGAAAAACCAATATGTTCCGCTATCATGTATGACGCAAATGGTAGCAATAGCATAAACACAATTTGGGTTGCAGGATCATCACCACTCCAACGGCTCATTAGACGCAATGATTTACTGTATAACCAAGTCACGATAATACCCGCGAGTAGCCCACCAATCGCGACCTTGAAAAATTCAATGGTGACGCCAGAGGCACTAAATACCATCGTCCCCATAGCAATTGCTACTGCAAATTTTAATGCTACCAGACCAGAGGCATCATTCATCAATGCCTCCCCTTCTAGCACACTCATCATCCGTTTAGGGATACGCCCCTTTCCGACAATGGATGATAAGGCAACGGCGTCGGTTGGCGATAACACCGCCGCTAGAGCAAATGCTGCAATCAATGGAATACCTGGCATCAGCCAGTAAATTAAATAACCAATCCCAATCACTGTAACCAGTACAAGAACCAACACTAAAATAAAAATTTCTCGACCATTTTGAAAGAATTCGCGTGTTGGCGTTTTCCACCCATCAACAAACAGCAAAGGTGGAATTAACAGAACCATAAAAAGTTCTGGGTCAAAGGTGACATGTAGGCCGAATTGAGGCCAAGCTAATAGCGCACCAATAGCAATTTGAATGAGAGGAAGAGGAATACGAATAGGAAGAATTTTAGCGGCAACCCCTGAAACAGAGACAGCTAAAATCAAAATAAGAATAGTAAAGAAAATTTCCATGTTGCCCTTACTGAATTAACCTAGCGACTAGAACCTAAAATATTGCCTGCCGCCGCATAGTAAGAGATAGCACCGTCCAGACCATGATTATTAAAACCCAGCCAGTCACCAGTGGAAATCATGCACATCCACTTGATTAACCGCCTTCTCTCTATTTTATCCCTAGCCATCCATTTTCGGGGAAAAAATTGAGACTTTACGATTAATTAATACAATAAGTTAAAAAGGTGGCAACATTAGCCACCCTCTTGAAAGAATATACTTTAAATTGCCAATCCTGAAGCGTAAAACGCCACTAAAAGTACCGCGATAATGACAGTACCAATATTCAATTTGCGCCATTCACCCGCACAAATACGACCGATAACCAAAGCAGCAAAGCCCAACATGATACCTGTGACGATATTGCAAGTCAGAACAATGAATACCGCACACAATAAACCAGACATTGAATCTACAAAGTCATCGAAATCAAGCTTAGAGACATTACTTAACATTAAAAGCCCGACATACATCAATGCCGGCGCTGTTGCATAGGCAGGCACCAAATAAGAAAGTGGCGATAAAAAGAGAATGAGTAAGAACAGTACGCCAACAACTACTGCGGTTAAGCCTGTACGACCACCAGCAGCGGTACCCGCTGCAGATTCAATATACACCGCCGCAGGAGATGCGCCAATCGCCCCCGCAAAGATACTGCTCACTGAGTCTGCGGTTAACGCTTTACCACCATCAATAATTTGGCCGTCTTTATCCAATAAATTGGCTTGTCCTGCCACCGCGCGAATAGTCCCCGTTGCATCAAAAACAGCTGTCATCACTAATGCAAGTAAGCTTGGCAATACCATTGGCTGCAATGCGCCCATGATATCCATATTGAAAACCAATGAAAGCCCATCATCACCCAATGAAGGCAACTTGAAAAAGCCTTGATATTTAACCGCAGGATCAAAAATTAAACCAATAATTGAAATTGCAATAATAACAAGTAATACGCCACCCGGAACGCGGCGTTTTTCTAAACCAAAAATGACCGCTAACCCAGCCAATGACATTAATACAGGGAAAGAAGTAAATTCACCTAGAGCAACAGGCAGGCCTGCATTTGGGTTTTTAATCACTAAACCCACCCCATTAGCCGCAATTAACAGTAAAAATAAACCGATACCAATACCTGTGCCATGTGCAATACCCATTGGCATATTGCGTAAAATCCAACTACGGATACCTGTAACAGAAATGATGGTGAACAAACACCCCATTAAAAAGACAGCGCCCAATGCCACAGGAATACTAATTTGCTGCCCTAACACCAAACTAAACGCGGTAAATGCAGTCAGTGAGATAGCACAACCAATTGCCATCGGTAGATTGGCCCATAACCCCATCAATAAGGAACCAAAGCCAGCTACTAAGCAAGTTGCAATAAAGACCGCTGTTGGTGGAAACCCTGCTTGCCCTAACATGCCAGGTACAACGATGACAGAATAAACCATCGCTAAGAATGTGGTTAATCCTGCAATGATTTCACGGCGAACTGAAGAGCCGCGCGCTGTTATCTTGAAAAATGAATCCAATTTGCAACTGGATGAAGCCTGTTGGCCTGACATGGTATACCTCTGCTGTTTAATGGAAAACGACGACCTTCAAATACTGCTAACGACTAATTTTCACGTTGACGTAAACGATTACGTTTTTAAGAAAAAACAAACTAACTGAGAAAAAATCCCAATAAAAACAGTTACGCAATCGTTTGGTTTTTAAAATAGAATAAAACGTATCGTGAGGAGAGCAATTATCATTCTAAACAGGGGGGATGATCAAGCATTTTTAGCATTTCTTACCCGTTTGTTCTTTTTTACTCCCAAATATACAGGCTTTTAAGCAATGAACATTATTTTCAAATAATGATTCTTTTTAGTTACATTTATTTTACGTAAAAATAGCTAAATACCTTTCCATATAATATCTGTTTAAAGAGGAAGGTTATTTCTTTGATACAATCCAAGAATATTTGCTTACAAAACCAATAGCTAAAAACTTATTTACTGGTGGTAATATGCGTCTGTTAAAAATGTGGCTAAAAATCCATTTCTTATTGTTTTTCATTAAAAAAAACATCATTCGCTGAGTAAATATATATTTAAGTATATAAACTCAATTATTATCAATCGCAGTTATAGTTTCAATTTAATCAAGTAAAAAACACATAAAACGTATTAAAATGTCAAATAAGAATGCACCATTAATCATATTACAGCGGAGTATTTTACTACTTTTCATTAGTTTTCTTGCTCTGTATTTATTACCGGGAATATATAGTCATAGCCCTTGGAAGCAAGATGAAAATTATAGTTTTGGTATTATTCAAACTATGTATGAAACTGGTAAATGGTTAATTCCCACAAATGCGGGTGAACCATTTATGGAAAAACCCCCGCTTTATTATTGGGTTGCTGCGATTTCCTCTCATTTATTTTCAAGCTTTATGCCACTTTATGATGCAGCCCGTAGTGCAAGCTTAATTTTTTCGGTTATCAATTTTTCATTTTTTATCCTTTTGGCGCGTCGCTTTTTCCAAGCCACAGACTTCACTGATACTCGGATTTGGGTCGCTTTTGCACTGTATGCCTGTGCTCCCGGTATTATCAGGCATAGCCATGATATGTTTACCGACGTTGCACTAATGGCAGGAACAACTATCGGCTTGTATGGGTTATTGGGGCTGATACAACAACAAAAAATGTGTATGTCTGCACTTTGGTTATCTATTGGAACCATCGTCACCATGTTGTCAAAAGGCGTTTTCATTCCTGGCGTTCTCTGGATTTGTCTATTTTTATCACCTATTTTTCTTACTCAATGCCGAACTAAGCGGTTTTGGCTATACAGTTTAACGGCGGGGTTAATCGCGCTTATCGCCATTTTACCTTGGCCTATCCAACTGTATCTTCAGCATCCTGATTTATTTCTCGTGTGGTTTTGGGAAAACAATATCGGCCGCTTCTTTGGCTTTTCGGTTGAAAAATTAGGGGCAAAAGCTAATTTAACTCGGATTCCAGCGGCAGTATCTTTATTTGCCTTTCCTTCCGGTCTACTGGCTGTCGCTTACTTTCTAAGGCACCCTATTAAGCGTTTATTTAATTCAAACGAGTTTTTGTTGGCGCTATTTCCTTTATTAGGTATCGTTTTTTTACAGATTTCAGCATCTGGTCGCGCGCTATATTTACTGCCTTTTATTGCACCCATGGCCATTTTAGGAACCCAAACACTACTCAATTTCCCTGAAAAAATTCTTAATGGTATCGCTCGCTTTGCGGCTGTTTTATGGTCTGTACTCATTCTGTTTTTATGGCTCTGCTATTTCATCACCTTGGCTGGTCATCAACAAGAATGGCTAGCGCCATTTAGCCGCTGGCTTCCCATGAGCTACCAGATGCCCTTTTCTTCCATTGCATTTATCAGTGGTCTGTTGATTACATTAGTGTGGTTTTTACGCAATAAAATTATTCCAAACTTTATTTCACCGGCTTTTCACATGATGAAAAATTGGTTATTAGGCTTATGTGCCGTTTGGGGGATAATTTTAACCTTGTTTTTGGGATGGATAGACTACGCAAAAGGTTTCGAAGGGGTTTTTGTCGATTTAAACCAGCATTTAGCAGGCCAATTTACAAAAAACGATTGCATGGCTTCTGATAATATTGGCGAGTCTGAAGCACCAATGCTCTACTATTACACTGGCGTATTACACCAACGCCAAGACCGCTTTGAAAAACCTGAACAATGCCGCTGGTTAATTGTACTCTCGAAAACAATCCAACCTGCACCGCAAGGCATGGAATTATTCTGGCACAATCATCGGCCAGATGAATTCCGAGAAAACCTTGTTGTGTATAAAGTTATTGAGTAATCTATTTATGGTGCTTGCTAACTGAAGTAGAGCACCACAAATGCACTTTATGGGCTGACTTGTTCAACCATTTGAGCGCTATATTTTTCTCGTGTGAACCATAAAAATACTGCCACAGACAGAACCAATAGCACCGGTAAGCCCACTGGTGAGATTGAAGTCGCCACTCCCGCCAGTAATGGTCCTGATAAATTACCAATTCCCCATAGCATGGCCGCCGCTGCATTAGCGATGATCAATTCATTCCCTTTGAAATATTGGCCGATTTGTACCAAAGCAATCGTATAAATTGCCCCTGCCGTCGCCCCTAAGATAAATAGCAGCACCCAAATTAGATAAGGTTGAGTAATAAGGAAGGGTAATAATAAGCTAGCTGCGAGTGTGATAATGCCGCAAATTCGGTACAGTTTTTCTCTATTCATATGGTCGGCAAGCCAACCAAAAGGTAACTGCATAATGGCATCGCCAGCAAGGATGGCGCTAATCATTAATGCAGCAACCGCCTCTGTATGCCCCATTCCCATGCCATAAATTGGGAACATCGATAAAATGGTTCCGTCAAAAAAAGCAAAAAATAAAATTCCACCACAAATACCCGGTGCAATTTTTACAAATTGAATAATTGAAAAATTAGATTTCGCGGCATTTTCAGCTAAACGGTCACCGACTTTTTGATCCATTAAAATAAATAGCACTACAGAGATTAAATGGATCAACGTACAAATCAATAAAGGCGATTTATCTTCCACACCATAATAAGCAATGAATGAAGGCCCAAGTAGCTGACTTACTGTGAAGACGGTGGTATAGATTGCTAAGATCCGACCCCGCTTATTTTCAGGGGATAATTCATTAATCCACGTTTCTCCCAAACAAATCATCACGCCACTCGCTAGCCCCGTAACTAACCGTAATGGAAATAATAGCCAAAGTGGTAACGTGCTCAATAATGGCAATAAGCTAATGGCAGAAACGAGGGTTGCCAATAGCATTGCCTTTCGCTTACCTGACCAACGCACAATACGTTGAACTACAGGGGCAATTAAAAACATACCTAATGCAGGAGCCGCCGAAATAATGCCTATATACAACTCATTGAAACCATAATTATTTAGTCTAAGAGCCACCATTGGAATACTTAGCCCAATAACGATACCAATGACAGCAATACTCATGGTGATGGTAAAAATAGCAAAAGATGGGGAACGACGAAAATTTTGTAAACGCTGATTATCAGAGCTCATGTTGAAATTAACCCGTTTCTTTTTAGCAAAAAAACAGATTTTAACTCCATAAAATAGATTATTATGAAAAATAAAAAACCGCATCATTACTAGTAAAACTAATAATGTTTGTGGTGATTGTAACACGACTCATATATTCTGCTATTTATCTTTATAAAACTATTTTTAATATTCTAAATACTTAAAGAACGAAAAAATATCGATAAAGCAGCACAATACCTGATAATAAAATTATGACATTAATAACTTTTAAAAAACTTTCACGTGAAATTTTTAATGTTATATGCCGACCAGCCCATGTACCAATTAACATGGCAGGGGAAAATGCTAAAGCAATCAATAAAATATCTAGGTTGAGATACACACCCATAACTAAAAATATCACTACTCGAGTCAGCGTGCTAAAGCCAATTAACGTCATTTGAGTGATACGAAAACGTTGTTTGTCTTCAATTCGGCTAGATAAATACATGGCATAGATAAAACCACCACTACCAAATAAAGCACTAAAAACACCACCCACTAAACTAAATGGGATAACCAACGCTTTTGAAAAAGGTGATTTTGATTTTTTAGAAAAGAAAGCATGTAATACATAACCAACAACAAATAACCCAAGTAATAATACGAGTATATCGGGACGAGTTTTTAATAAAATCGCAGCACCCACTAAACTACCAGCTATCATTAATGGAATTATCCATTTAATTTCCTGATAATCTGCATTTTTACCATCTTTAAGTAAATTTAAAACTGCCGCGGTTAGATCTATTAGCGCAAGAATTGGAACAATCATGTTTAACGGCAAATACATGGCTAATACAGGAGTTGCAATAAGAGCAGAACCAAACCCCGCCATGCCAAAAACCAAATAAGCAAACAGCAATGTCGAGAAACAAATCGCCATTTCTGGTGATAACAATTCAAACGGCATGACCTTAACTCCAGAAGTTTTTTAACGTCCTCACTATAGATTTTTTCAAATACATAAAATAGTTTTATTTTTGTAGGATTTTAAATTTCAAATCTATATCAAAAAACAAAATAGCCGCTTTAAATACAATATACAACTAAGAGTGTATAATTTACTTCTCTGAGTGATACAGAACTAGCACAATAAATTAAAATTCAGGTAAAAACACATTGTGGATAAAAAAATTAATTTAAAAATAGGGCAGAAAATTCGGTTACTTAGGCAAGCAAGGGATCTCTCGCTTAACGAACTATCTCGTTTATCAGGAATCTCGAAAGCCGCTTTATCCAAACTGGAATCTGGTGATTCAAATCCACGCATCGACACATTAGAGTCGATCGCCATTGCTCTACGCTTCCCACTAAGCGATCTGTTTACACGGCAACATGAAGCTTATCCCTACTTGCTTAAAGCCACTCCTAGTGAAAAAGAGTATTCACAACAGTTTAAGTTTCGCATTAGCATGGGAAATATTTCTGAATATCTGGCAATTAACCATGAAACGAGGCGCTATCATTAATAGCCCCGCCCATATGAGTGGAACTCACGAACACATTATGGTGAATTCTGGCTCACTCATGTTGCGGTTGCATAACGACCAAAATATCCTCTTGGAGGCGGGGGATTTCTATGCTTTCAGTGGTGATTTCCCACACAGTTATCTATGCATGGAAGGGGAGCTCCAAGCCACCGTCGTCATGACATACTCTCATCTTAGTGATAGTGTTTAAATTATGGCATGTTGTGCATCATAACTAATGCGCAACGTTCCCTTTTTAAATTTCATCGACTTAATTGAAAAATGCTGAATATTATCTAGCGAAGAAACATGCGTTCCACCACAAGGCATTTCTTCAGTTTGGTCGATGTAACTGATCCGCAAATCACCCTTTTGCTTTATTGTAACGGGCCGTCCACTGCGAATGCTTTGGTTAACAATATCTTCGATATATTGGCTATCAAGTTTATCAAAAGGAGTGACATCACCTTCCATCATGCTAAATTCTACTCGAGATTCATCAGGAAAATGATGGCCTTTTTGTGCCAGCCAGCCAAAGCGACGTAATTCCCAATTCAGCAAATGACCTGCGGTATGTAGCGCGGCGTAACGCTGACGTTTTTCCTTATCTACCCTTGCAACCACATTATTTTCTTGGCTAAAAGTAACGCCTTCAGATAGGTATCCTACAATTAAGCCACTCGATTGTTTCTTAATACGAACAGAAATATCATTCACCCAAGCTGTATCCATGGGCTGCCCACCACCTTGTGGGTGGAAAATATTGTCTTTTAGAGCCACCCAATAACCTTCATCATCATTCCCTTGCGCCAGTAAGTCCGTTTCAATTTCACACAGATAAGTGTCCGACAAATAGATGTTGTTTTGCATAAATTTATACCTGTTTATTATTCAATTTACCAAATACAAAGCTGTAATGTATTCAAAAAATCATTATTCAGCAACTGAACTCATATCATTTCTGTTCGTTTTAAGAAACTCCAATTATCGCTATGATTAAACATAAAAGAAAATAGCCCATACTGTTATGTATGGGCTATTAGGTCATAAAATTTGCCTCAGAATTACTGCAAATAATTTTGCATTGTTTCGAAAAGACGCAAATCATCACTAAAGCGTACTTCCCGAACATCTTCTAATTTTTCAACTTGGTTAATCATTTGCGACAAACGCTCATCTTTTTGTACTAATAGCCATATACGGCTTTCATCTTTATCTTTAATTGGCATACATAGAATGCCATCAACATTAAATGCTCTGCGCGCAAATAAACCACAAATATGTGACATTACACCGGGGTGATTACGAACAATTAGCTCTAAAGCAATCGGATGATGTTCAAATACCATAATTACGCTCCAATCATATCAATGTTAGCTGCACCTGGTGGAACCATTGGATATACCTTCTGATTCACATCAATCAAGGCATGGATCAAACATGGACCTTTGGTATTCATTATCGCTTCTAATGCCATTTCTGGATCTGCTTCATTATTTAAATCGCAAGTTTGCAAGCCAAACCCTGCCGCAATCTTGATAAAATCGGTTTGATACGGATAAGCTGCAGCAAATATGCGGTTTTCAAAAAATAAATCTTGTTGTTGATGTACCATCCCTAACGCTTGGTTATTCATTAAAATAATTTTGATATTCAATTGGTGCTCCGCTGCCGTTGCCAGCTCTTGAATATTCATCATCAAACTGCCATCACCGGAAAAACACACAATGGTTTTTTCGGGTTTTGCCAACGCTGCACCAATGGCCGCTGGTAGCCCAAAGCCCATGGTACCTAACCCGCCTGATGTCAGCCATTGACGAGGTCGAGACAGAGGGTATGCTTGAGCCGCCCACATTTGGTGCTGCCCAACATCCGTTGTTACAATTGCATCTTCACCTGCCGCACGTGCCGTAGACAGAACTAAGCCATAATGGTTCAGCGGGTTATCAGCCTCGCTAAAATTCAATGGATATTGCTCTTTTAATTGATTCACTTGCGCCATCCAATCTGTGCGCGCATTGCGTTCTACTAAAGGCAATAATAATTCCAATATTTGCCCTGCATCTGCATGAATAGCGATATCTGGACGCTTAATTTTGCTGATTTCTGCTTTATCAATATCCACATGGATGATTTTCGCGTTAGGACAAAATTTCTCTGCTTTACCTATTGCCCTATCATCAAACCGTGCACCAATCACAATCAATAGATCCGATTCTTCCATGATCATATTAGTACTTGCGGCAGCATGCATACCTAGCATCCCTAAATATAACGGATGCCTCATCGGAATAGTGCCAAGTGCCATTAATGTCATGGTTGTCGGTAATGAAGCCTTTTCCGCAAAAGCGATCGCTGTTTCTGTCGAATCAGAACTAATTACCCCACCACCAAAATACAGCACAGGGCGTTTTGCGTTATTAATCATTTCAGCCGCTTGCAGAACTTTTTCCATATCAAATGCGGGTGCTTTATCTTTCGGTAATACTTCTGGTATTTCAGTTAGTTCAATTGTGGCAGTTTGCACATCTTTTGGAATATCAATCCAAACAGGCCCAGGGCGGCCTGACTCTGCAATACGAAAAGCATCACAAATCACTTGTGGCAATTCATTGATATTACGAACCAAATAATTATGTTTTGTTACTGGAATCGAAATACCATAGGTATCAACCTCTTGAAAGGCATCTGTACCAATCATTGACGAAGAAACTTGAGCCGTAATACAAACCAGCGGGATAGAATCCAGTTTTGCATCAGCAATAGCAGTTACTAAGTTAGTTGCCCCAGGTCCACTTGAAGAGATACAAACCGCGGCCTTCCCCGTGGTACGTGCAATTCCCTGAGCAATAAAACCGGCACCTTGCTCATGGCGAGCCAGTATGTGGCGGATTTTCTGGCTTTGACCTAATGCGTCATAAAAGGGTAAAGCCGCTCCACCTGGAATGCCAGAAACGATGGTAATACCATGTTTTTCCAGTAAATGTACGATTAATTCTGCACCCGTAAAGCGGGTTTTATGTGGTGTTGTGGTGCCCGATTCGCTCATCATAATTATCCTTTGCTAGCCTGCGGATCCGAGCGAGAGGTGATAAAAAACCCCGCTCGGTTTGCGCCGGCGGGGTTTCTAAATCTGCGTGATTTGTACCCGTTACGGCGCTAAGCCCACGACCACCACCACACGCACGACCACCGCGGCACGTGGCGCGGTTAGTAGTAGGTTTAAGTGATTAGTCGTCATGTTCACGGGTTCTTCCTATTTAGTCTGTCTAATTTATTGATTATTGTTTTTCAGTGTCTTTTATTAAGAAAACATAAATTTCCCAGCATGACAATCATTTTTTCTTGTTTTATCCCAAAGGGATAGTAATTGAGACACTCATCACACATTGAAATAACAGCAATATTATCTATTAAAATAAAAAAATATAGCATTAATCACTACTTAAAATACCATCTCAGACCTTGACTTAAAGTCAACTTTAAGTTGTATCCTTTGCACCATTCAGAGGGATTATTCCCTCAATGTAAGAAATATAACCAATTGATTTTTACTTAATAGACAGAGGGATATATGCCAAAATCCGTTTGGTGGTTAACCATCACACTTGCATTATTTATCACAGGAAATGCGATTGTCCTTTCTGTAGCAGTAGTTATTGGCGAAAAACTGGCTACCAACCCAACTTATGCAACTATTCCACTGGTAAGCCAGTACGTTGGCTTAATCTTAGCAACTATTCCGATCGCATTTTTAATGCAAAAATATTCGAGAAGAGTGGGCTTTATTATTGGTAATATCGGTGGGCTAATCGGTGCAGGCTTCTCTATTCTTGGTGTGATAGAAAGTCATTTAGTGTATTTTTCCATCGGGTTGTTTTTCACTGGGATTGCTATTGGTACTGCACAACAATTCCGTTTTGCCGCAATTGAAGAAGCACCAATTTCTTTACGAGCAAAAGCTATTGGCCTTGTTATGAGCGGAGGTATTGCTGCGGCCTTAATCGGACCAACATTAGCCATTACCACCCAACGCTTTTTTACAGAATACCCGTTTGCAGGGCCGTTCATCACGTTAGCTGCCATTTATGTGATCGCATTTATTCTATTACTCGTTGTGCCTTTAAAGAAAATAGTGAAAACGCCATCGGATGAAGCGTTAGTCAAACGCAACTACAGTGCATTGTATTCACAACCTATTTTAAAATTAATCGCTATTGTCAGTGCAGCTGGGTATGCCATTGTGGTTTTTACTTTTGCCTCGATACCGTTATCTATGAAACAACATGACTTCGCCTTTTCCTCTATTGCGATTGTATTTCAATTCCATGTATTAGGTATGTTTGCACCGTCATTTTTCACTGGAACATTAATTCATCATTTAGGGGCAAAACGCATTATTTTCTGCGGTATCGTACTGTTAATTTTATCAGCAACGATGAACCTGCTAGGTAACCATTTTTACAATTATTTGTTGGCGGGTATATTTGTGGGTGTTGCTTGGAATTTGCTTTTAATCAGTACCACCAACCTACTACCCCATACATATGAAATGCATGAGCGAGCTAAAGTACAAGGCATGACTGATTTTCTTATCTATTTTTTCGGTGGAATAGGCAGTTTAGGGGCAGGCGTTCTTTTCTTCACTCTCGGTTGGCAGACGATGAATGTTCTATCTGTAATCATTTCAACTACAATTTTAATTAGTTTTTGGAAGCTAAAAAAATATATCCCCAAACACCAATGAAAAGTTATATCACTGTACGATGGTTTTATATTCAGAGAGCGTAATAGTTTCATCTATTGTTAATCGATATGATGAATATATCTCCTTAAGATAAACTCTACTGGCTATAAACTAATTAAAAATCGGTATTTTGTCTGTTTTGCCAATTAACAAACTGAATTCAATTTCGTTTACTATTTATTTATTGGCTATTGACTGAATGAGGGATAAGATTAAAAAGTAACTAATAGGAAGATATTATGTATAAAGAAATCCCTGTTCCCTATAATGGGAAATACACAGAATTTCAATCTACAGTTGTTAATGAAATATTAGTTTGGATTGAAATGAATTTAACCAGTCGTCTATTACTTGATGATATTGCACTAAAATCAGGATATACAAAATGGCATTTACAAAGAGTATTTAGAAAAGTTGTTGGTATGCCTTTAGGTGAATATATTCGCCGAAGGAGGATCTGTGAAGCTGCTAAAGACCTATGCTCCACTGAACTTCAAGTTATTGATATTGCATTAAAATACCAATTTGACTCCCAGCAATCTTTTGCAAAGCGATTTAGAGCTTATTTAGGTACGTCACCGTCAATCTACCGCCTGTCCGGTGAAAGCCAAAATGACCCATTACTACTGGAACCTAAAGTAGCTTGATACGCTAATATGAAAATAAAATTTATATTTCCTTTTTTAATAACACTACCAATACAAAGCCCCATGTAAGTTAATTACTGGGGCTTTTTCTATTTTTTATTTATTTAAGAAATTCTTAATTTAAAATTAATAAACTCTTAATGTTTCAGTTCTTTATTTGTTTTATCATTCCAATAAAAAACAATATTTTCTAGATATAGATTATTTATATTTATTAAAAAATAAAGGCTTCACAAGGAAGCCTTTATTTTATTTATACATTCTAAGTCTTACTGATTAGAACGGTTCAGATAACCTGATACTTATAAATCGTAAAAAAAACCTTTTTTATCAGAAGCTAAGAGATAGGGAATGATTGAACTGTTAAGAATTTAGTTAAAATATAAACTATCAAAGTGCATAATTTTACTTTTTTTGGTGACCCAGCTCGGACCTTTGATTCAATCTGGCATAGATATTGGGAAGAGATCAAAAAACCGGAAATCTCAAAAAGTGCGAGGAACTAAACCAAGTGTGCTTACAGTACAAAGACAACTATGATAACCTTTGCTAAGTCAGGTTTTACACTATGGAACAGTTAATATATGAGTGCTATAGAAAACCAAGAAACAGTTATACAAGCAGTTAATAGTTTACATCCAACAACGTTGTTTCACTTTACTAAAAATGAAGAGGCATTCTATAGCATTTTAACAGAACTCTATTTTAAACCTTTCCTTGCCCGTGAACGCATAGTCGGAGTAAAAGGAAGAAGAAATTTCGCAGTACCAATGGTTTCATTCTGTGACATCAAGCTGTCTCAGATTAAAGATCATAGTGGAAAATATGGTGAATTTGGATTTGGGTTAACAAAAGAATGGGCTGAGAAAAATGATCTCCATCCTGTTCTATACATGAATCAAGGCAGTGAATTATTTTCAAAGTATAATAAAAGAATTAGAAAACTAAAGGATGCGTTAATTCCTCTATGGTCGAAAAGGCATATCCTTGATAATAAAGAGCGTAAGTATTTTGAAAGCCTTAAAGAAGAGTACGCTGACCTTTATAATTTATTACGTTATATGAAAAATTATAAAGGAAAATTAGAAAGGACGAACGAAAAACCCATTGAGAATTATATCTACGCTGACGAAAAAGAATGGAGATATGTACCGCATCCATTTGTTGGCGATTTATGGCCTAGCCTAAATTTAGAGCGAGTGGTGGAACCTAACCAGAAGGCCGTCTTAAGTAAAAAGTTCTCTGAATTTGGTATTAGTTTTTCTTTCGATGACATTAAATATATACTTGTTCCTGATGATAGCAACATTTCCAAATTGATAACTTGCCTTATGAGTATAAGAAATTATGATCCTTATATAATAAGTAAAGTTTTAACGATGGATAAGGTAAAACAAGATTTTTAACACTTCTACATAGAAATTTCATTAATAAACAAGAAATTAGCTTTCTTGAGGACAACTTTACCTAAAGCTGAAAAGTGCCAATTAGCAAACTTTCATCCCATAAGCTATGATATAGCACTCACTTTATTGATAAATACCGAGGTATTCATGAAAGGTCAGGTCGATATCGAACTCCAAAAATTGATACGGGCGCGGTATAACACCGCGGTAGAAAATTGGAGTGAATGGAAATGGTTAGAAATCGGGCATGGCGTCGTCATCATATATCTCGGTTAAAATCTAAGAGAAAAACATATCGAATTGTGTTGGCTAAAACTGAAAAAGTTGTAGGGAAAATTTACTGCACCCCTTGTGCTTGTTCTTGTTATTTTTGTGGTAATCAAAGAATTCATCACGGAGTGAACATTCAAGAGCAACGAGCTTTGCTGCGTTTTACTGATTGACTTATAAAATATTAATCTTTTCGATAATAAAAGGCTCCAATCCTTGGAGCCTAAATTGGAAAAGCTCTCATTAAAATTATTATTTTCAACTACATCACAGAATATTTTCCCGTGACATATAACCAACAACCGATCCTTTCTCTACCAAAAAATCTAATATTACTAAGACCTCTTCTTTCAACTGTTTGGTTCGTCTAATTCTCTCACGCTCAGTGTTGATATACCGCCTAACCAAACATTCCAAATAATAGACAGTATCATTTTCCAATTTATTTTCCCATAACTTTTTATTAACCGACAATATTCCTGAAAGCCAGGTTATACCTTGATTAAGATAGCAACTGGCAATGTTATTCAATGATTTGGCAAGAGAATATACAGTTGAAGGGCAATGACCCATAGTCCTAGATACATCGCAAAAGAATTGACTATTGTTATCTTTAAATGTGTGCCAACCATTTGAATTTTCTTTCCATGGAGATTCAGCAAAAAGGTAACTTTTTATAATTTTATCTACATACCAATACCTATCTCCATCCTTGCACAAAGTAACCACTTTATCAAAAAACAAATCCCAAACCTTCCAAAATTTTGTGTAAGTATTTAATCTATCTTCGACGAGAATAAATTTTTTAAATAACTCTGAAATAGGCTCTGAACCGTTGAAACCTTCAAGAAAAGGTTTTATATAATCAGGAATATCGCTCACGGGCGCATGAAGCGTAAAGTAGGCAAATCTTTCCAAGAAAGACTGCCGAAGAGCGTAATCAACTCTATCTTCTCGAACACTTGACAATAGGCTTGTAGAAAATCTTTTAACAATTAAGGAAACCAATTGCTTATGTTCAATATTGACAGTATCAACTGGAATTAATTGGAAAGCCGTGTTCAAAATATGCAGATCAACTTTATCGATACTTCCCAAATCATCTATAGATATTTTATTATCGATGACATTTGATATGCAATGCTTATAGTTATTTAAAAACACCTTATTAATTTTTATTTTTTTAATGTCATAGTCTGCTTGACGATAACTTTCATGAATGATTTTTCTTGAAAAGATTACATATTTTGGCTTTAAAATCAAAAAACCAAACAATAGAGACTGCATATCATCAAAATAGTCTAGCCATAATTTATGAATCACCATACTAGGAAATACTGAGTAGCGCCCACTTGCCATTCCAATAGAGTGGTCATTAAACAGTGTCAAAAGTAATATTGTTTTTATAGTCTCCCTTTCGATTGGATAATTATGATAAATCACAGGTAAGGCTGAAATTGCCGAGGTTGTTCCATCTAGCACCTGATAATTATAGCCTTCCTTCAACGGAAGTTTAGAATACGCTAGAACAATATCTTTACAGTATTCTCTCTCTTCATTATTCAGCTGATTAAAATTCTCTAATAGTAATATAGAACAAACGTCTGCTGGTATATTACTGTTTAATAGTCGGAAATCTTCATCCTCCTCCTCATTAAGCTTGTTTATTATTTCTTTGGTCTCTTGTATCGCAATTTGCGGATTTTCCTCATACATTCCATAATTCTTATAACGTTCATCCTTTTCTCTTTTATAGCTTGCCCATAGCTTCAGCGTCATATACTTCATATGCTCGGAATTTTTCTTTATTGCTTCCTCACTATATTGCTTTAGTTTAGGGTCAATCTCAGGATTGAATGATATCTCAATCCCTTCATCTTTCTCCTTAGTAGTTATATTCATCTTTCGCCGATCCATTCTTGCCAAGCAGAGCCTCCACGTCTTATCGGCTTCAGTTTCTTGAGCTTCATCTGGAAGCTGATTATAGTATTTGTCGAAAATATCCCATAGCACTTGTTGCCTTTCTATGGCATCTTTCTCCGTTACATTTTCACTTCTGAAAATTTGATAATGCAAGGCAAGATTTTCAAGATAAGTATTTCTATGCACATCATCGCAAGCTTTAATTCTATCTTCTTCGTGCAAAGAGTTTCTGTAATCTGCACCGCCAAAGCCATCCCTGAGGGAGATTAATGAACTTTTATGTGTTCTGTCTAGAACCATTCGATTCATATCAAAATGGAAGAAATCCTTTGTTTGGAATAGTACTTTAGCTACATTGAATGTCTTCTCAGGGAATGCAAGTACAATACTAGTAACTACTGCGGAGATAGAAGCTGACTTGGTATTTCTCAACAAAAAGAGAAGCCAACTTTCCAACACTTTCGAGTCTGCATTTTTAAAATTCTCAAGAAAAATTTTTTCCAATGCCATATGAATTGATGAAAGTAAGTAGGTAGAGACCTGTGTTCCTCGATATGAGCACCACAGACGATTGCATATATATTGCTTTATAAACTTTCCTTCTTCAATAAAGACATCGACTTCTTCAATTTCGTTTTTAGCAAAGCGGGAGTGGGCAAAACATATCGTTGTCTTGTTCGTAAAATCAAGAATAAAGTCTATTGTTTTTTTGAACTGTGATTGTAGCAACCAATATATAGGAGTCTGATATGGACTTTCTGGATAATAGTCATGATGAGACCTAAATAGACCGAACTCATCTTCAATATCCATATGGTGATAACGTTCGCCTTTTTCTTTAAGTGGCCGATACCAGAACAGATCTGCCAATTGTAGAACATATTCCGGGAGAGATACCCAAACCGGATGTGAATCTAAGTCAGTAAGGATTAAGGTCATAAGATCGAAATATGGGGTACCGTGCTCGTTCCACCTATTTTTTAGAACCTTAACTAAAACCTCTTCCATTTCAGGTTTAATCATGGCCGCCCCATGAAGAATCGTATGCAGAATATTTTTCTCATTATCCCTTCCGGATAAATAGACATCCTCATCTATAGTCCATTGATAATATTTTAGGGCTATCAAACTAGATAATCGAGTCGTTTCACCCACTTTGTTTCTTTGATTCCACTCTTGAATCACCGGAAGTATAAAATTAATATTTCTGAACCCAATTTCATCTAAATTTTCATGGATAAATTGGATCGCACTCTGCCAACCAGTTCCCTTAGGCTTAGTAAGAACATATTTAATGGAAAGTAGATCTGAATTACTTACACCTAACTGTTTAAGCAGATCGTAATCAACGTCCTTGCAAGCAAGCCTCAATAAGAAAGTAAGTCTTTTTAAAAGATTCTGGTCACTACTAAGTAAATATCGTTTAAAGTAATTAAAAAATATGCCTGAATTGTCGGAAAGAAGGACAGCTACCCATAACTCGTCTTTCCAAAATTTTGATATTCCTTCTCCACAGACTATTTCTGCGATAAAAGGCTTTATGGACTGGTCATCTAAAAGCAATCGTTCAGATATCCAATTCCGAAAACTACGGCGAACAGGAAGTGATTCTCCTATCTTTTCGAAGAACTCGTTATTGTTCGCTTTACGGATATAATCGACGGAAATTTTCTTTTCTAATGCCCATTCCTCATATATATCATGTGTAATGAAGTAACCAGCAGCTTCATAGCCGACAATTCCGTCTTTAACTAACGCATCTAAAATTCCAGTATCACATGCCGGAGAGACAAAAAATTGGCCCTCACTAGCCCGCTGAAAAGCAGTCGCTAAGAAACACTGCTCCCGAGAAGGTTTATTTTTGACGACAATCTTATTCCAAAGCTTTTCTTTGAAGCTCGCATAATCGATGCTTTCACCGGTATAGAACCTCAGATATTCACTTAGATAAAATGGATTTTTGATTAGTTCTAATAATCGAACATCTTGAGGAAGGCTAAATCCATTATTATCAGATAACTCTATTAGCTCGTCGCGTTCAAGGTTCTTTATTACTAAGTTTCCAGGAGTTATCTTATAAATATCTATGAAAGCATAGTTCAGATCTGCCAAGTAGTTGTTACGGGTTGTGAAAATAACCTGCCATTTATCCTTTATTAAAACAGTCAGGAATTCTTTAAAAGGATCGATATTGGTCAATTCTAAAAGCTTTTCAGCAGAATCTACGACTATGACTTTACGTAATTCGTCTTGATGAGCATTAGAGAAATCGGCTAAGCCATGCGCACCGAATAGCTCATTAATGCTGTCCTTTTTAAACTCACTAGCCTTAAAGACATAGAAAGGAGTGCATTGTTTTTCAGCTTCATAAATTTTTTTGATAACTGCTGTTTTTCCAACCCCACCTTCTCCGCTGACGATGACAATTTTTTTCTGAACTAGATTCTCATGTAGAAGTTCAATGCAATGTCGTCTGTCAATTTCAATACTTCTGTCTTTGAACTCTATATTGGTTTGAATTTCATATAAAACATTTTCTGTGTGCTTGCGCTTTTCTTCTAATAAATCAAAGATGCTTTCATTAAGGGAGAAGAAATGTTTTGCAATCTTTTCATTCTCAACTATTACAAACGGTGATTCAAAAAAACTAGCAACTCTCCATACTATTTCGATACCCGACTCATATGCTTTCTGATCAACTTCAATTTTTATTTTGGGATCGTTACTATTTCCGACAGTTTCAAAATAATTATCAGCGTTCTTATCGTCTTCAGGCTCATGAGACTTTCTCCCCTGCCCCCACTCTTGATTAGTATAGAAAATGATTTTACTTAATCCTGGATAAGCCTTTTTGCTTTTCCCAATCATTTCTATAAGATCAGCTTTGTTATCCGACAATTTTGTGTCATAGAATTTAGATTGCCAACCGATAAGTTCATTATCTTTGGTTATTGGATTAGTTTCGATACCAGATTGATTCTTATATCTAAATATACCTGCGGGTATTTTGAATTCTTGACAGAACAATAAGTAGCAAAACCACTCAAAATTATCTTGAGGATTCTCATTAAATTTAGCTTTAAAGTTATCCCAGTTTGGTTTGACCATTTAATTATTCCCCTATTTTTTGTAAATAACTGCCCCTACACAGAGAAATGCACCCTCGATATCGTACTCAGCAACTATCTTCTTTCTCCATCAGAGCGCTCACGGTCAATCTTTGTCAGCTGCGCATTGAGTTGATGTTCTGTCATTCCATGTTTGTATGCATTGTATTGCCAGATCACAAACTGTTGTTTGTACCTCCGGTTCTCTTCCTTAAGCTCTTCGATTTCGCTTTCAAGATTCACAATCCTAGCGGCTGCAATGTTCAAACTAGCTGGACGCGGATTTTTGGGGCCACGGCCTTTAAGCGCCTCTTTCTTTGTTTGATAGGCAGTCACTATTGCCCCATGTGCATTAAGGGACTGTCTTGACGGCAACTTTCCGACCAATGGTTCTGCCGCCTCTCAAATTGCTGACCAGGACAGTTTTGATTCCTGCCATCCTCGAATTAGATTCACGATGGCGTTAATGTCTCTATTGTCCAGATGCTTAGCCAAGGCCACCTCCTAACAAAGTTGTCAAATCATCTAACATCACAGCTTCTTCACTTTTTTTGCCTTTTTGCTTGATGGCCGCAATAGACGTCTTTGCGACAACACGGCGAAGCTGGCTGAAATCATTGCCCCGGAGCTTAATCTGGGTACCATTTTCAATGTCTGGATTCTCTAAAATAGCGACTAACTCACGAAGCCGGGTGACAGTTTTCTTGTGGTATTGATACCAGCGATCAGCCCCCATCTCGCCGCGTTCTACCGCTGCATCAGCAATACAAAACATTCGTTCCGACTTCACCAAACTTTTCTTAATTCGATCCAATATTTCTGTATCCTCGCCTTTGATACAAACCTGCTCAGTACAATTGACGCAATCTCGGAACTTCTCGCAAGGGCCCATGGTGTAATCATGCACGCAGTAGCCATACTCCGTCACATGGACTGCGGCATGATCTAACGTATTGAACTCTTGAATAGTCACAGGAAGGTGCTTAGCCACATCTCCAGCAGGCCCAAATAGACCTTTTGAGGGATCGAGGCGTTCAGACATGCCAACCAACTCATATTCAGTCATGTGGTTGTAAGCTCGATTCTGTTTCATATCTGCCCGACCAGACCACTTGGCAATTTCCAAGTTTGAGAGCCCACCACGCTGAGCTATGGTGTTAAGTAGGTGCCGAGCTTGGTGCGAGGTTAATTTAACCCGTTCACCGTTTTCAGCATGGTAATTATAGCGATCAAAGATACTGGCATGTTTTCCATTCAAAGTCTCCCGAGGCGTCAGATCATTATTAAAGAAGTTATTGGTTGGTTTATACAATTCAATCGGTATACATCGGCGATTCCCGTGGAACTGATTTACATTAAGTGCAAACAAAGCATTGCTGTACTTAATTCCCTTGTCTTTATCAAACCACGGAAAACCATCAGGCAATCGCGCCATAGCATGGCGCCACAGGCTTTTTAGTGTGTGCGAACCATCTTCTTGAGCTAACCCTCGATTAAAGAGAGAAGAACGACATTGTTTTTTGGATTTACAAGCAAGACCGAGAGCCATACAAGACTGTTCCATTGTCAACGGCTCATCATCAGCGACATCAGGACAGTTAGCATGGCGGTAAAATTTATCCGGGTGTATCTCAATCCACTTGGCCAGCTGTCGAGCATTCTCAGATAACATTTTGGTTCTAGCGATAGCTGTTTTAGCAACGCCAACCATTACAGTGGGTATCCATTTAATGCCCCCTTCATAGCCTTTACCTGCAAAGAAACGCCAACCATAGCGTTCTATATCTTCGCTATCGGTTTCAAACACCTCACAATCTGCAGGAAGTGCTAACACTTCAGAAATGCGCGAAGGAGCAGACATCAACATAGCAAACACCGATGTTGTAAATATGTCTCTTTCATCCATTGGATCGTTTGCAAAAATTTCCGCAAGCGCGTTGAGGGCAATATCACTCGGTAGTTTCTTTTCCCTATTTTTTTTAGCCTCTCTGCCTGTTTTGTTTTTGTCCTCTGCACGCCTAATGGGATTAACCCAATTTTGCACGGCACTTGATACAAGTCGATTTTCAACGACAAACTTAGCCAGCCGCTCAATCTCTCGGCCACAATGATATGCAGCACCATCAGAGTAGTGCTGCCTTGCCAATTCAGATGCTTCATCCAGTACTGAAATCGACAGACCATCAATATTTGCATTTCCATTTACTTGAATTAAAGCCGCCTCAATCGCACGGAGGGCCTTACTTTCATTCTTTGTCCCTGTGGGATGATGTCCCTGCTGGTAACGAAAATAGGCTTTGGCGAAATCAATGAACGCAGGGTCTTGTACCTCTCCCTGCATAGGTGTTCGCGTAATAATGCCTAGCTTGGCAAACACTGTTATGTTTGGCCAAACAGGAGCTTCCCAATTCAGATCGGAACCGAATACAATCAATTGTACTCGGCACTTGGATATGAATACTCCAAGGTTTTGTGCTGCTGTCAGCGTAGCCTTTGGTTTAAACTGGAAAATCTCAGCCATTGGCGATTGCTCCCTGTGGACTAAGCTCTTCACGACGTTTTGCACAACGCATGATCACATCTGCCACCGCGATAATGCTGCGATCAAGTATGGCAGCAATCTGGATATCGCCGGTTATCTCTTTCACCCGTTCACGCTCGTTGAGCAGCCCCTGATAGACATCCTCATGGGTGCCATCCAGCCAAGGCTGGAAATGCATGCAGGTGTAGCAAGGAATAGGAACATTGGCACCACAAAAACCATGCTCCCCACAAGTACCTACACCATGGCCTATCTCGGTCCTAATGCGACTGGCAGGGTCGTTACCTCGATGCGCGCCCCTCTCTGAATCGACAAGTACCCCGACAAAGGCCTGGGCGTATGGTGCTAGTTGGAAGCCAACCGCCTCATCAAGCTTTTTCACATGTTCGGGAATGTTCTTGATGTAAACGCCGGCGTTTTGGGTATCCGTATGGTCAAGTAGTTCCGCAATCACCAATTCGCCAAATCCTTCCTTGGCAGCTCGTGTGCCCGTGGTATAGCGAAAACGACGAGCATTGATATGTAATAGCTCACCAGTACGTTCTGACCGGATATCAGATTTTTCTATGATGTACTGGAGTGTGTTGGTTATCTTTGCTGCGGGAAT
This sequence comes from Providencia sp. PROV130, assembly GCF_028482225.1. Classification (NCBI taxonomy): domain Bacteria; kingdom Pseudomonadati; phylum Pseudomonadota; class Gammaproteobacteria; order Enterobacterales; family Morganellaceae; genus Providencia; species Providencia sp. PROV130. The sequence goes on from NZ_JAMPQC010000030.1 coordinate 56,395, forward strand.
GTGGAGTTTGTCGGTAGCAAACAGTTGGCGGAATTCATAAGGAGACTGGACGGTAGCTAACACATCAAGATCTGGAAACAGAGGGATTTGCTGTCGGTCATCTTCCTGCAATTCAAACCCCAGACGATTCTCAACCATTGCAATTGCATTCTTTGCCTGAGTGTTCAGAATTACCCATAGTTCCGGTGATATCGCAAAGAGCTTGAAGTTTATTCGAAAAGAACTGCTGCGCTGCTTGGCTCGCGGCACATTCAAAACATAGAATGGCTCTCCCTTTTCATTTTTACCGCAAAGCACATCGACCGCATGAAGCAGCGAGATCTGGATGGGTCGTCGTCCTGTATGACTGATGCTAAGTGCCAAAGCCAACTCCGCTATGGTAATTAAGCTCTTTTCATAAGCCCGAACAGCCCCCTCGTTAAACGCTGTCAGCTCATTATCCGTCAGAGGCCCTTCTTGAGGATCCTGACGCTTAACCGCATCTCCCTTACGATTACCCTTCAGCCTCCAGCCATCCAACAAACTGATCACATCTTTGCTGATACCGGGATAACCAAGCTGGTGCCAAGTTCGAAGAAAGCCACGTATAGTTGCCAGATACCATTCCGTCGCAGGCAATAGTCTCGCCCGATAATTAATCAATACCGTATCAGTAATTTCTCTCGCATGAGTCTCTCGCAGCATGTGCTGAAACCGCATAATAATGTTCAGAGTATGAGGAGCAGATTGAGTAGAAGCATAAAATGCTAGCGTGCGTAGGCAGCCATTGAGCCCCTCACCTGACAAGTAATGGTGAATATCTGCAAGAGTGGCGTGGGTATTTTTATCCAATATCCACGATGTATCATATAAGTGAAAGAAATAGCCATTGGCCCTAGCACAGATTCGCTCGGACACTAATGCCGGTAGGAACTTACTCGTCATCATTCTTCATGTCCTTTGGCAAGCGAGTGCCATTACCTTCCTGCAATGCCAAAGCGGCCTTAAACCCTTTTTGCTGAATGAAACGCTTGTTGTAAGTCGCTGCAGTTCCCGAACTATCTCTCCAACCCATTAAGTAAGAACGGAGCTGCTCTTGGCGTTCCTCGCTGACTTGCTCATTCATGGCATCCATTCTTTCTGAAAACTTTCGATTCCATGTATGGCGGAACGAATGCCCTGTCGCTGCATACAATTGTGGTGATACAGCCCTGACCACGGAAAAGATTTTATGATATCCCCCTTTAGAGATAGGGTTTCCAACTGTTGGCCCTAGCTTATAAGTGACAAAGAGGTAGTCATTTTTCTTTGCATTTCGGACTTTCCGGCGATCTTGGATGATATAACTATGTAGTTCTTGAACTAGGGATTCAGCCAATGGCAAGAGCCGGTCTCTCGTTTTAGCATGGGGCTGATTGGTTCTAGAATCAGCTAGCTCATCTGCTCGCCTAAATATACGGATCCTGTTAGTACTAAAATCAATATCTTGTATTCTGATGTTTAACAATTCCCCACCTCGAATACCAAGATAAAACAGAAGTAAGATCATCAGCCGATTGCGACGCTGAACATCTATTGAGAAAGGATTTAAATCTGATCCCGGCTTGATAACTTCAAATAGCGTATCCAATTGCACATCATTCAATGACCTGTCTTGCCATTCACTGTTTCTGCGCTTTTTCGACGGTCGACGTATCTTTATGTGCTGCAACATTTCATTGATCTGTTCGACAACGCCCGGTTCTGCCGTCTTTAAAATATGCATTGCATACCAACCTAAATATTTGGCATATGTTGTCAGCCGGGAATGCAATGTTCCGTTATCAACAGTATCGCTACTCGCATCTTCCAACCAAGGTGTAGAAGAAGCAACTAACAGCTTCTTTCCCTGCTTGCGCTGAGCAAAATCCCGCAGATCGTCCAGTTCGTAAGGTTTGAAGAAATTTTTGGTCAAAAATCGCTGTTCTAGGTCAATGCCACGATTATCTAAGAAGCGTAGCAGCACAACAAGGTTGCTAGCTGCTGCTAGCATAGTTGAAAAAGCATCCCCTCTGTTGCGGATTTGGGTTGTTAAAAAAAGAGTCGGGTAATACACGGGAAGGCAAGAAGAACGATCCACCACCATGCAGTATCGCTCGCCACTGTCCATGACAAATGTTGTAACCTTGTAGTTATCCTTCATGTGCCCATACCCCATACACTTTACATAATTGCAAGGTACACAGTATGTTAGGAAGATATCAATTACGATTTGACACTTTTGAGACGCGGCAAATAAAAAGCCCCTGTATTAACAGAGGCCTGATAGATAATTAATTACATAAACGTCTTAGGTAAATCCTAGAATGGAATATCGTCATCAAAATCCATTGGTGGTTCATTGGTTTGTGGTGCAGGTGCTGATGGGCGTGCGGCTGGCGCTCCACCACCACTGAATTGTTGTGCTGCTTGGGGCTGCTGTGGTTGGCCCCAACCACCTTGACCGCCTTGACCTTGTGATGGTGCATCACCGCCACGGCCACCTAACATTTGCATTGAGCCACCGATATTCACAACAACTTCTGTCGTATAACGATCTTGACCGCTTTGATCTTGCCATTTACGTGTTTGCAGAGAACCTTCGATATAGACTTGTGAACCTTTTTTTAGGTATTCACCTGCTACTTCAGCAAGTTTGCCGAAAATAACGACTCGGTGCCATTCGGTTTTTTCACGCATCTCACCGGTTTGCTTGTCACGCCAACTTTCAGAAGTTGCCAGAGTCAGGTTCGCCACAGCTCCGCCGTTAGGCATATAACGGATTTCTGGATCTTGTCCTAGGTTACCGATAAGAATTACTTTATTTACGCCTCTGCTGGCCATTTATTACTCCTGATGCATTGAATTTTAATCTCTGGATTAGCCGTGAAGTTTACCACGACCTCGCTTTTTTGCACCACGAAATTGAAACTACTGAGCGTTCTTGCGAAACGCTTTCCAACTTTTGGTGAAACGCTACCGTGCCAATTTTCAGTATAGACACAAAATAGTTCACACCGTATCTATCTTTTCGATAAATTCAGATCGCTGTTTTTCTGTTTTTCTGTTTTTCTGTTTTTCTGTTTTTCTGTTTTTCTGTTTTTCTGTTTTTCTGTTTTTCTGTTTTTCTGTTTCACCATTAAAATCTTACTCTAAATAGTTCAAGCTGTGGCTAGGCGGCAAACGAAGATATCGTAGGGAGCATACAAAAGTTATGTGACCTACGTAGCTGAGCGCAGCCAACCCACTGTGGATTGAAATATGACGAGTAGGAAAATATGACATGCAGGAAAATATGACAACCACTGTATATCCATTCAGCCATAAATATGTGATAATAGTCTCTTGCGATTGTTCAATATCAAATCATCCGGGAAGTGGTAAATGGATAATATCGAAGTCCGCGGCGCACGTACGCATAATCTGAAAAACATCAATCTCATCATCCCTCGCGACAAACTCATTGTTATTACTGGGTTATCTGGTTCAGGGAAATCATCTTTAGCTTTTGATACCCTGTATGCAGAGGGTCAGCGCCGTTATGTTGAATCTTTATCTGCTTATGCCCGCCAGTTTCTTTCTTTAATGGAAAAACCGGATGTCGATCATATTGAAGGGTTATCTCCTGCTATTTCAATTGAACAAAAATCCACTTCACATAACCCACGTTCGACGGTCGGAACCATCACAGAAATTCATGACTATCTGCGATTATTATTTGCCCGTGTTGGTGAACCTCGCTGCCCTGATCACGACATACCGCTTGCGGCTCAAACGGTTAGCCAGATGGTCGATAATGTTTTGGCTCAGCCCACCGATCGCCGAATGATGCTACTTGCTCCTGTCGTTAAAGAACGTAAAGGGGAGCATGTTAAGTTACTCGATAACTTGGCCAGCCAAGGCTATATCCGCGCCCGAATTGATGGAGAAGTTTGCGATCTATCAGACCCACCAACGCTTGAATTACAAAAAAAACATACAATTGAAGTCATTGTTGACCGTTTCAAAATTCGTGATGATATTGCTCAGCGTTTAGCCGAATCTTTTGAAACCGCACTAGAACTATCTGGTGGTACCGCAATTGTCGCGGATATGGATGACACAAACGCAGAAGAGCTGGTTTTTTCAGCAAATTTTGCCTGCTCCGTTTGCGGCTATAGTATGATAGAACTTGAACCTCGCCTATTTTCTTTTAACAACCCAGCTGGAGCCTGTCCAAGCTGTGATGGCTTAGGTGTCCAGCAGTTTTTTGATCCCGAAAGAGTCATCCAAAATACCGAAATCTCACTTGCCGGTGGCGCAATTCGGGGTTGGGATCGCCGTAACTTTTATTATTTTCAAATGCTGATGTCATTAGCTGAGCATTATAAATTTGATGTGGAAGCACCTTACGACACCCTGAGCCCCGCTATCCAAAAAATTATTTTATATGGTTCAGGCAAAGAAACGATTGAGTTTAAATACCGTAATGACCGTGGCGATATCACTGTACGCCGACACCCTTTTGAAGGCGTACTCAATAATATGGAGCGCCGCTATAAAGAAACGGAATCAACGGCTGTCCGTGAAGAATTAGCGAAATATATCAGTAACCGTCCATGTGTCTCTTGCCATGGAACACGCTTACGTAAAGAAGCGCGATTTGTCTTTGTTGAAAATACGACTTTGCCGGAAATCGCAGATTACAGCATTGGCCACGCAATGGAGTTTTTCCAAAACCTAAAACTCACTGGCCAGCGTGCTCAAATCGCAGAAAAAGTCTTAAAAGAAATTGGCGATCGCCTGAAGTTTCTCGTCAATGTTGGGCTTAATTATCTGACCCTATCACGCTCTGCCGACACCTTGTCCGGTGGTGAAGCACAACGCATCCGTTTAGCAAGCCAAATTGGTGCAGGTTTAGTGGGCGTGATGTATGTCCTTGATGAACCATCAATTGGCTTACACCAACGTGATAATGACCGATTACTTGAAACATTGATCCACCTACGCGATCTAGGAAATACCGTGATCGTGGTTGAACATGACGAAGACGCGATCCGCGCCGCAGACCATGTGATTGATATCGGCCCTGGTGCTGGGGTGCATGGCGGGCAAATTGTTGCCCAAGGAACATTGGAAGATATTGTCGCAAACCCAGATTCACTCACAGGTAAATTTTTAAGTGGTGAGCGCAGAATTGACATCCCGCAAAAACGCGTTCCAATTAATAAAGATAAAATGCTGACCGTGTTTGGGGCAAAAGGTAACAACCTGAAAAATGTGACATTAAAAGTCCCAGTTGGGTTATTTACTTGTATTACGGGTGTATCGGGTTCCGGTAAATCGACCTTAATAAACGACACGTTGTTCCCTATTGCTCAACGCCAATTAAATGGCGCGACCACCATCACACCCGCGCCTTATTTGGATGTCGAAGGCTTAGAGCACTTTGATAAAGTGATTGATATTGACCAGAGCCCAATAGGCCGGACACCACGTTCGAACCCTGCCACCTATACTGGTGTGTTTACACCTGTGCGTGAGTTATTTGCTGGTGTACCTGAATCTCGGACTCGCGGTTATAACCCAGGACGTTTTAGCTTTAACGTAAAAGGTGGCCGTTGTGAGGCTTGTCAAGGTGATGGAGTCATCAAGGTTGAAATGCACTTCTTACCTGATGTGTATGTCCCTTGTGACCAATGTAAAGGTAAACGCTATAACCGTGAAACTTTAGAGATTAAATATAAAGGTAAAAATATCCATGAAGTTCTGGATATGACTATCGAAGAGTCTCGTGAATTCTTTGATGCTGTACCCGCCCTTGCCCGCAAGCTACAAACTTTGATGGACGTTGGTTTATCCTATATCCGTCTCGGTCAGTCAGCCACAACTCTATCAGGGGGTGAGGCACAACGTGTGAAATTAGCTAAAGAGTTGTCTAAACGCGGAACAGGCCAAACTATCTATATTTTGGATGAACCAACAACAGGTCTGCATTTTGCTGATATCCAACAACTTTTAGTTGTTTTACATCAGCTTCGTGATCAAGGAAATACCATTGTGGTGATTGAGCACAACCTTGATGTCATTAAGACAGCGGACTGGATTGTCGATTTAGGCCCAGAAGGTGGTAGTGGTGGCGGTGAAATTTTAATTGCTGGCACACCAGAAGAAGTCGCTGAGTGTGAAAAATCGCACACTGCAAGGTTCTTGAAAACAATTTTAGAACGCGGCTATTAATCAACAAAACATAAGGGAAAGCCGATATTGCTTTCCCTTTACTTTATCGATATTCACTCAAGTTTCGCAGCAATAACGAGCAAATTATCGCCGAAACCTCGACATTCTATTTATCTTAGCAATTTCTATGACGAAGAAATTAAAACAACGTATATTATACGAAATACTTCTTTCAATGTAGATTAGTATCTATGAAGTACTAAGTCTCCTTTTCTTTTATGTGGTCAGGATATGACAATAGCGATGAACACAAACATACATAAAAAAAACACTTATACGCGATCGAGCCTCATCGCTATGTTATTTGTTGGTATGTTAGGGGTATCTCTTTCATCTGAGTCAGCCGTTGTTGGTACCGCGACACTAAAATTACATGGCGTCATTGATCTAACTTTATCAGATCGGTTCGCACAAGAAGTACAAGGAACGTTAACTGGAGATACAGTCTTAGATGCCGAACCTATTTTTGATAATGTAGAAAAAAAATACTGGTTAGAAACCATCCCCTTGTTAGGTATCAGTAATAACCAATCACAATGTGACTTATCCGGCTTTGCTAAAATTCCTTATATGATTGCTAATACTTATGGTGCACCACTCGTCAATAATGAAGGGGGAGTAAATGCATATGTGGTTCCGCAACTAGATTATGATTTAATTATTAGTAAATATTCTAACCGGTTAGAACCTGCATACCATGGTACCTTTTTTACCCGAGATAATAGCTCGAAACTCAGCCATATCCCGAAACCTGGGGTCACCGGGGCTTGTTTTATTCCGTCAGACAGCTATAACACTGTCCCTAAAGGTGGTCATAAAAACCTAACATTATCTGTTTCGCGTCCCCAATTACTGTATGTTGATAGCAATTTACCTTCAGGTAAGATGCAATACAGTAATAAAGTTCCATTGTATTTTATGACCAGTGGATATATTAATGCAGCAAAAAGCGCCATCCGCTTAAATATTGATGCGGATATTACTATATTGCGCTATTGCGAAGTCAGTAATCTCACTAACAGCCAAATTAAACACTCTTTCTCAGATGAAATGCAATCATTACATAAATCTTCACTCACAATAACCTGTAATGGTAGTAAACAGGACAGTGTCAGAATGATAGCAAAAGCAAAAGACACCGATTTTGATGCAAGTAATCCCAAAAAATTACTCTTAAAACCTGTTGATACCACCGTTAAGTCAGAGGTTTTACCTTGGGTTATTGGTCGCATTTATGAATCAGGGAAATCTGCATCCTTAAACTGTAATGATTCCACCAATTCACAATTAATGAGTTTCCACGGTGAGGAAGTCGATCTTGGTGTAAAAAACACCCAAAAAGCGATGTTGTTTGATATTTCTTGGGCATTGTGTAGAACACCGGAGGTACCAAGTGGGGAGTATCAAGGTAAAGCAGATCTAGAATTTTTTATTAAAAGTTAGTTTTCATGACGTGACTAAATAGATGAGAAGACGTGCTAATGTTAATGCACGTCTTTTTATTTTTTATATTAACGAACACAATTTAGAGAAAGTGTCCTGATGGGATTATCTGGGGTTGGCGTTATATTTTGCAAATCACTGAAATGCACATCGCATGATTGTTTATTTTGCATTCCCCATTGAATGCGCAACACTCCCGAGTTTGGCAACCCACTCATATACAATTGGCCGTCATCCCCGACTAACCCTGTATTTTCCTCTGTTACAGAATCATCCACTAATGTGGCAACTGCTCCAAATGGAATGATCCCATTATCATCATTTAGTTGAATAATAGCCTGATAACCTATACGGGTATCAAATTTCACTTTAACAATAGCGCCTGAGGTTGGATAAATATTTTTCGATGTTTGTGTTAGTGTCACATCATCAGGAAGAGAGTTGACATCTAAACCGACACTATTTTTTGAATATTCAGAGAGATAAGGATAAATTGCCTGGCCTTGAGCATTGATTTGCGTACTCCCTATCGCTAGATGGGTTCCTTCAGCACCTTCAGCTTCAACAATAGCAAAGCTATCACTCATACTACGACCAAATAATAACCCTCCCGAATAAATGACCATTCCGCCATTAATTCCCGCATTTACAGAATTATAACTATTTGAATAATTATACCCTGCAGAAACGGTTCCTTTTGAGCCTGCATAGTTAGTGTAAAGGCTGCCTGAACTACGTTGGTTTTGGTTACCCCAGCTTTGTGAAACGCCATAAGTCAGTTTTGAATCTAATAAGCTCCCACTAACACCTGCTTGCTGAATTGTTTTACCGTTATTATCGTGGCTAATAGAGTAAGTGCTGCTAATGTTACGGGCCGCTGGTGAATTCGAAAATAAACTAAAAGGGATACTGAGGTTAAAACTTATTTGGCGATTTTCTGGCCATTGCTCGCTATTTTTAGTTCTATCAATGCTGTAATTGATACCGTATGAGACCCCTTTAATACTGGTATTGTAACCCGCTGAAACTTGAGTGACATTCTGTTCATCATTCCAATATTCATTACGACTTCCAGAAAAATATAGGTTGCCATAGTTTCCCAGCGGTTGCGAGATTGAGGCCGAATATTGTCGACGTTCCTGTATCCCCGTCCAAGGTGCAACATAATCAACATATCGATAGTTATAATTATTAAAATTATTGAAAGTATAATAATCTTTCGAGGTATAATGTGTTCCAGATAAATCAATTGAGGTATTCGTGGCTACAATATTTTTTGCGTAGCGCACACGATAGGCCTGTGCTTGGTGAGTTTGTTGATCTAACGTTGCCTGAGCATGGGTAATATCAGCAGAAATAGCACCGATATCTCCCATTGAAAACCCAATCCCAGAAACACCAGACCAATAGTCTTGTGCTGCAATCACTCCCCCATAAATCGTAATATCATTTGGCAAGCCATAGATACCACTAGCCAGAAGAAAATCAGACTCTTTTGACCCAACAGTTACACCACCATCATAGCGACCTGTTGTGAGTTCATATTGCCATCCGCCAGGGCGCTGCATAATCGGCAAAGACGAAAAGGCCACCGTAAATGTCCGCTCAGAACCATCTTCTTCCTTTACGGTGACATCTAATGCCCCCGAATTACTACCTGTTGCAAGGTCTTGGATACTAAAAGGCCCAGGAGATACGTAGGTTTGATAAATAACATAACCATTTTGACGTACGGTAATTTGGGCATTTGATTGAGCAATCCCTTTGATATCAGGAGCAAAACCACGGAGACTACTTGGCAGCATTTGATCGTTAGAGCTTAATTGAACCCCTTTAAAAGGGATCGAGTTAAATAGCTCACCACGAGTACTGCTTTCACCAACCAATAATTCAGAACGCATGCTATACAAATTTCGAGAGACCGCTGTATTTGAAAAGTGGCTTCTCGTTTGATTATGGCGAGTACCATTACCATACTGACGATTAACGGTATGAGAAAAATTTGAACGAAGTCGCCATGCACCAACGTTAAAACCATTATTTAGATTAATAAATAAATTATCGTTCTTTTGCTTTCCTGATGAAAACTGCTCATTCGTTGAATGGTTACCTGTTATCATATAATTTGTTTTTAATGCCGTAATACCATCATCAAGAAGTTCATTGGGAATATAGCCTTCTGCGGTATTATCCATCGCAATTTGTGGAATACTGATATTGACACTTAGTGTTGATAAATGTGTATCGACACTTGCATCTTCAATAAAATCAGGTAGTTCCGTAATAATATAATCTTTAGGCAACCCTCGTAATTTAGAAATAGCATCAATTTTTACACCGAGAGAAGACAACAATTCAATCGTTAGTTCGGGGACTACAACATCATGCTTATTAATAATAAAGTTAAGACGATGTTCACCTTTAGGTTGCTGGTTAACGAAAACCTGCAAAGTATATTCCCCTGTAGGGGTGCTGTTATTTTTTGTAAACTGGCTTAGGTTGATATCACTGGCATCAATACCAAGCTGTTCATTGAGTAAATTCGGATCAAAATATTCATCACCTTGACTCATAAAAGGCAATAAAACTAATGAAGGCAGTAAGCCAATTTTAAAATAAGGTAACTTCATGATAAGTTCATCGCCTGTGCTGTTCTGCTGAGTCATAGACAAAATAACAGTAAAAAATTCTAATAATTATTTTATTAAGCTTACTTTTTGTTTTGTTGGTAATAAGTATTCATCTAAAATTGCCCACGAAACAGAACCTGATGGTAGGTTATCATAATAAAACCGCTGCTCTGAAAAAGGCGGAACTGATAAAAAAAGCACCTCTTCACTAAATGTATGCCCATTTATTGAAAGGTTATCAAAAGTGGCATAAATAGGGCTGTTATTTTTAACTACCAATGCATTCTTTTCACGTTGAAAGGACAGATTTTCCGCCACCTGTTCTAACGTTATTTCTTTTAATTCCACTGGTCGATAATACACTTTAAACAATAAAGAACGCGTAACCGTAAACTGTAGTGATTGCTCAATTTGACGTTCTGTCGAAGGAATAGCTTTTAGCTGAACAAGGAAAACGCTTTCCCTATCTGATGGTAAATTTTGCGTTTGCCCAGTAAACATAATCCGCCAACTATAATACTCACCACCATTTAATTTATGCAGGGGAGGTGTAACAGTAAAAGGAATTCTTTCACTTTTATTGAGAATATTAATACCTGTTCTTTCATCAAGCCACTGCATATTCGCTTGAATTAAGTAAGCATGGGTACTTACATTACGCAAGCTAACTGAAACGCTTTTTTCTCCCGTCACATAAGTGAGCCGTTGTAATGAAAATTTTAGGTTATCAGAGTCCGCTTTAACTGAAAAATAAGTTAGCGCCCCGATAATCAGTACTAAAACTCTCAGTAACCTTAACAAATTAAAATGTAGTCCCATGTTATTTTACCGATGAAGGGGCTAAGGGATAATGAAAAAAATCAGATAACCCACCAAAATCATTGATCATTTGCCAGCTTGCTGTCGTGATTTTACCATTAACACCATCAATAGTTGTTTGGTTAAATGGGGGTAACGTCAGGTTTTTTTTATAAGTTTGTTGGTTTATTTTTATGTTCACAACAGTGAGATAATAAGGTGTTGGATTATTAAATTGCCATTCAGTCCCTTTTGGGATTAACGTCACTTGCTCAAATATATTAGTGTTTGGTACCGCTAAATGATTTGGACGATATAAGACCTTAATGATGATATTGGTCACAAAGGTAAGTTTAGCATTACTTTCCTGCTCGTTTGGCTGTTGTGTGGCAGGAATAGCACGAGTATAAAGATAAAAAAGTGATTCTTTATCGGTTGGTAACTCTTTCTTATTATTAACTAATATTTTTGCACTAAATTTACTTTTTGCATCTAATCTAAATAATGGCGGCGTTACAATGAAAAAAGGTGACTTTTTTCCTTCCAGCTTATCGGTAACCGCTGTTTGAATTAAGTATGGTGAATTATCATCATTCAAAATACTAAAAACTTGGCTAGCACTGTCACTATTTATAATGACTCTGGTTTGGTCTAATCGAATTCCATCGGCCTGAGCAGTCAAGCTTAATGAAAATGCCAAAAATAACAGCGTAATTAATTGCTTCATATCGCCTCAGTTAATCCACAATAAAAGAAAATGTAATCGTGGATTGAAAGTTCCCGACTTGCGGATCACAAGGTGTTCCCGATGCACATCTCACGTATGTATAGAGTGTTTTATCCAACTTATTTGCATCAATTTGAGTCCAGACATTCGATTCTTTTTCCATAAAATCACTGATGTTCGCTGAACTTGCAACATTGTCATTCTCAGAAAAACTAATCCCAAAACCTTTGGTTGGATCATCAATGAAAGTAATCGTATCAAGATAGTTTTTTGGTGATATTTTCACCGAAGAGTTAGTGAAGTTTTTGGTTAAACAATCTGATAGAGAAATTTTAATCGGAATGGGCTGAACTTTATTTGCTTGGATATCGGAGAATGTTAAGTTACCAAAATCAACTTCATTAGTCGACGTGCCAGTTACTGATATTTTGCACATTTGAGCAATAACTTTCACATTAAAAGTAAACTCTGCATTATTATTTGATAATGCGAAAGGTGAGATAAACAACAAACTAAATAAAATAAAGCTAAATATTAATTTCATTATTCTCCTCATGGCTGTAAGAACGTAAAAACAATAGCCGCACTGAGTTTTCCTGGTTTTATCGCTGAATCGTCTAATTTAACCACTTTAGCTTCAAAATGTTTTTCGTTATCTCCATTTTGAATTGGAAAATCAAGAATGCTTTCATGGTTAGTAAAATTAATTGTTGTGCAATTTTTTTTCAAACTATCACATTGCAAGAAAGTAAAGGCTGCATTCGTCATATTATTCTTTGGTGACAGTTTACCCTCTATAATTTGAGACTGACTATCCGCTGCCATTGTTACCTGTAAGTCAGGCAATATTTCATTATTATAGTCTTGGCACTGGTATTCCACTGAAAAAGGCTCTACAAGTCTTGTATTATCTATATTATTAATATCTTTTACTGTCAGCACTCGAGAGAAATTAACCACTTTATGGCTAAAGGTAAAACCGCACGTACCTTTTGATACATGACCTTTAACAATCAAGTCAACATTCGCATCTTGTTCCGTAAGCGAATACGCTGAATGATATGCTGTACTCAGAGAAAAGATAACAGCACAGCAAGCTAGGAATTTAAGGAAGCTGCGCTTTAAACTCATTCGTTCCACCTAAATCAGTGATAGCACGCCAAGTAATTGTTCCTTTCTGCATATTGGATGAAATTGGGTAAGTTAATGATGAATAGGGAGCAATTGTTGTATTTCCTTTTTCCATACTCATACTGATTTTTTGTTTATTAATATTTATTTGGGCAAGATTAATATAGTAAGGAGAGTCATTCGTCACTTTCAATTGGTTACCCTGACTTTGAAATGACAGTTTTTTCTGTGCTTCTTCTGAGGTTAATTTCAAATTTTTGGGTCGATAAAATACTTTAATAACATGATCATAACCAATATTTAAACCATCACCATCTACCTTTTCAGATTGACCTGCAATCATTGTGGCATGAAAAAAGAATAGTGATTCTCTATCACTCGGTAAATTATTGCTCTTTTCTAAAATTCTCACTTCTTGTTGAGACCTGGGCGCTATCTTAAATACAGGCGGCGTTGTCTCAAATGGTACATTACGATCATTATTCGTTGAGGTAATAAAAGTTCGCGTTAAATATGAAACTTGTGAATGACTATTTTTTATAGATATCGATACACTTTTATCCCCTTGAGGATAAACAATACGAGTCGCATCTAAGCTGACACCATCAGCAAAAGAAAATGTTGAAGCTAACAATAACAATGAACTAAAACTAAATATTTTGGTGGTGTGAAACATTTCAAATTTCATATTGTTACCTTAATGTTCAAAGTCCCCAAAGGGACTCTGAAAATATTTCTATTGCTAATGTAGCATAATATTAATATTTTTTAACCTGTACTTTTAATTATAGGATACAGTGAAAGTTACAGGTACTTTCAAGCTATCACCTACAGTCGCTTGATTAACCATAATGAGTCGTGCTTGCATCGGAATATTAGCAAAACCATCTTTAGCAATCGTATCTTCAATAGTCATCTGGGTTTCTTTATTTGGTAAAATATCTTGTGCTTTATTATCAGCATCGATTGCTTTTAATTCAACTGCCAGAGATTTCGCCGCAGAGTTAGCAAATAATGATGGATTAAATGGTGAAGCAGCACCTGATGCATGAACAAAGACAGTTGAATCACCAGCGTCTGCTGCTGAGCACTCAGTTAATGTTAAATGGAAATTTTTAGTTTCGCCAATCGCATTCCCTTTAGTTGCGCTTGCTAATTCTTGAGTCGTAAATACTCCCCAGTTAACCATTGAACCTTCTGTTGTTGATGACACATTACAGCTTGCTGCACGTACTAAGGCTTCAAATGTAATTGTTGCTGCTTGATTTTCAGCAAATGCAGCTGGCATAGATAATGTTGATGCAATGATAAATGCTGGAGCAATTTTATTTAATAAAGTCATGTGTGTGTCTCTCATATTAAAGTTTAAGTTTTAAAAGTTTTAAATTCTTTTTTACATTCATTAATTAAAAATAAAGACTGGTTTTAATTAATAAAGCAGCTTATATCTCTTGTTTCGATGAGAGAATAATACGAATATTGTTTTTAGAAATAAACATTAAATGTGTAAGATAACTCAGATTAAGTGTGAATAATTTTAAAAACAAATAAAGAACAAAACCAAAATAAACCATAAAAATCAATTATTTAATAATTTCACATTGAAATATTTGTTCACATTTCATGAAAATATACTTAAATACTATTAATCTGTAGTCGCATTGTTTTTATTTGAGAATGGCTAATATCATTAACTATGGGATATAAAGAAATAAAAAAACGCAGGCTAAGCCTACGTTTTTTAACAACTCTTTTGGGGAGTAAATAATTATTGGCTAACGGCGGCAAATGCTTCCACAATACGTTTAACATTATGGCGATTAACACCTGCCATACAAACACGGCCAGTTCCAACCAAGTAAACCGCAAACTCGTCTTTCAGGCGAGCCACTTGCTCTTTAGAAAAACCCGTGTAGCTGAACATACCGCGTTGCTTTAATAAGTGGTCGAAATTTTGGTTTGGTAGTGCCTTTTTCAGCTCATTAACCAGTACCGTACGCATGTCTAAAATACGTAAGCGCATCTCTTCCACTTCCGCTAGCCATTTGGCTTTTTCAGCGCTATTGGTTAATACCGCAGCAACAATTTTTGCGCCATTAGATGGTGGGCTAGAATATAAACGGCGAACACCCGCTTTTAGCTGACCTAACACACGGTCACGTTCATCTTGGTTTTCACAGATCACCGACAGGCCACCTGCGCGTTCGCCGTAGATACCAAAGATTTTAGAAAATGAATTACTAACAAATACGGGTAAACCCGCTTTAACCATCGCTCGGATAGCATAAGCATCTTCATTAATGCCTTCTGCAAAACCTTGATAAGCAATGTCTAAAAATGGGATCAGTTTGTGTTCTAATGCCACCTTAGTGACTTCATCCCATTGTGCAGGAGTCAGGTCGGAGCCTGTTGGGTTATGACAACACGGGTGCATTAGGATGATGCTATTTGCTGGCAATTTTTTGAATGTTGCTAGCATTTCATCAAATTTAACGCCTTTGGTTTTTTCATCAAAATACGGGTAGTAATGCACTTTTGTCCCCGCGCCTGAAAAAATAGAGGCATGGTTTTCCCAAGTTGGGTCACTGCACCACACTTCGGAATCGGGATAATATTGATGTAAAAAATCAGCACCAATTTTTAACGCACCAGAACCACCAATCGTTTGGACAGTAGCGATACGTTCCTGTGCAATTAGCGGGCAATCCTCACCAAAGACTAATTTTTGTAATTCAGTACGGTAATCTTTCAAACCTTCCATAGGCAAATACAGTGATGCGCTTGCTGGCAGTTTATTTAACGCCGCTTTTGCTGTACCGACTGTCGCCAGTTCAGGGGTTTTTCCTTCACCATCATAGTAAAGACCGATACTCAAATTAATTTTATTTTCACGAGTGTCTTTATTAAATTCATCCATTAACGACAGAATTGGGTCGCCCGGATAAGCATCAACATGTTCGAACACAGGACATCTCCTAATCATTGTTTTACGCTAAATAAACCAAGCGATAATTTGCCATATTTAGCACCATTTTTTTACGTTGTTATCTGAAAATAACCCTTTGCTGACTATTCGTCTACATATTCCATTGCAACTCTAGAGGTTAACTTCGTCAGTAACTCATAGTTTATAATGCCTGTTTGTGTGGCGATTTCTTCAACTGGCAGTTGATTTCCCCATAAAATAACGTCGTCTCCCACTTTATCTTCGGCATTTAATCCCAAATCCACCACGGTCATATCCATGGAAATTCGCCCAACAATAGGCACTTTTCGCCCATTAATTAACACGGGTGTGCCTGAAGGAACGTTACGTGGATAGCCATCCCCATAACCGATGGCAACAACACCAAGCAGCGTATCTTTATCACTGCACCATGTTTCACCGTAACCCACACATTGCCCAGCCGAATGTTCCCTAATTGCAATTAATGTTGATTTTAATGTCATCACAGGAAGTAAACCGAAGTCTTTTGCACTTTTCCCTTCTTGTGGGGATGCACCATACATCATGATCCCTGGGCGAACCCAGTCATAGTGAGCTTCTGGCCACAGTAAAATTCCGGCGGAGGCGGCAATGGATTTTTCTCCCTCTTTACCCGCAATAAACTGTTTAAAACAAGTAATTTGTTTTTCAGTTGTCGGTAAATGAGGTGCATCTGCTTGGCAAAAATGGCTAACAATATTAATAGGAAGCTGAACTTGTTGGCAGCGTTGTAAACGTTGATAAAAGTCTTCAGCATCTTTCGGCAGTACACCAAGGCGGTGCATGCCTGTATCCAGTTTCATCCAAACTTTAAGAGGATAAGGTAATTTGGTCGCTTCTAGCATTTCAAGCTGTTCAATACAATGGATCACGGTGTCAATCTGGTGCTCTGCCATCAACAGCAAGTCAGACTGCTCAAAAAAACCCTCCAGTAAAACAATCGGTTTTATCACGCCATGCTGTCGTAAAAGTAGCGCCTCATTGAGTCTTGCCACACCAAAGCCATCCACCAGCTCTTCTACTGCCTGACCAACCCCTACTAATCCATGACCATAAGCGTTTGCTTTGACAACTGCAATCATTCGGCTATTTGGTGCAATTTCTTTCACCCGTTGCAAGTTGTGTCGCAGAGCGCGGCGGTTTATCAATGCGGTTGCCGCTTTCATTGTTTCCTCGTTCTTTTTCTCTAAACCCGCTAAAAATTGAGCTGCCATTTGGCAGCTCAATATGTTCTCTATTTGTTATACGCTAAAAAATATCAATTTCCATTCGATCTTGTTTCTTTATAAAGAAAAAAATCATTTAAGGTAGTTTCGCTTTAATACTCTAACGTCAATACTCTAAATAGTTTGCAGTGTCGCTAGGCGGCAAGCGAAGATATCGCGGGGAGCATACATAAGTATGTGGCTCGCGTAGTTGAGTGTAACCAACACCGCGACAGTGTAAAATATGACGAGTATTTAGTCTTCGTCGTTATACGCAGGCCCCGCGTAATTATCAAACCGAGACCACTGCCCATTAAACGTCAACCGCACCGTACCAATTGGCCCGTTACGTTGCTTACCGAGAATGATTTCCGCAACGCCTTTGAGTTCACTGTTATCGTGATAAACTTCATCACGGTAGATAAACATGATTAAGTCCGCATCCTGCTCGATAGACCCTGATTCACGCAAGTCCGAGTTAACAGGGCGTTTATCTGCACGCTGCTCAAGACTACGGTTTAACTGTGACAACGCCACTACGGGAACATTAAGCTCTTTTGCTAACGCTTTAAGTGAGCGAGAAATTTCAGCAATTTCTAACGTTCGGTTATCAGAAAGAGCAGGAACTCGCATCAATTGGAGGTAGTCAATCATGATCAAACTTAAACCACCATGCTCACGATAAATGCGACGCGCACGTGAACGTACCTCTGTAGGAGTCAGGCCCGAAGAGTCATCGATGTACATGTTGCGCTTTTCCATCAAAATACCCATCGTGCTTGAAATTCGCGCCCAATCCTCATCATCTAACTGCCCAGTACGAATGCGAGTTTGGTCAACGCGGGATAATGATGCCAACATACGCATCATAATTTGGTTGCCGGGCATCTCCAAGCTGAAGATCAGTACCGGTTTTTCTTCCGTCATTGCTGCATTTTCACACAAGTTCATCGCAAAGGTGGTTTTCCCCATCGACGGACGTGCAGCGACAATAATTAAATCAGAGCCTTGTAAGCCTGCTGTTTTTTTATCGAGATCTTGATAACCTGTTGAAACCCCAGTAACACCGTCGTGTGGTTGTTGGTAAAGTTGCTCAATTTTCTCAACGGTTTCCGACAAAATGGCTTCGATGCCTTTCGGCCCTTCGTCTTTATTCGCACGAGATTCTGCAATTTGGAAAACTTTGGTTTCGGCAAAATCGAGAAGATCTTCACTACTACGCCCCTGAGGATCATACCCTGCATCCGCAATATCATTAGCGACAGAGATCATATCACGCACAATGGCACGTTCGCGGACGATGTCAGCATAAGCATTAATATTCGCCGCACTTGGAGTGTTTTTCGATAACTCGGCTAAGTAAGCAAAGCCCCCAACGCTATCCAGCTCACCTTGTTGTTCAAGGGATTCTGACAAGGTGATTAAGTCAATGGGCTTACCCTGCTCAAGCAGGATCTGCATTTGTGCAAAAATAGTACGGTGGGGACGGCTAAAAAAGTCAGCATGGGTAACACGCTCTGAGACTGTATCCCAACGCTCATTATCCAACATTAACCCCCCTAAAACAGACTGCTCCGCTTCGAGAGAATGAGGTGGAAGTTTCAACCCTTCCATTTGATGGTCTCGAGGGGCGTCAGTTTTAAAATTCGATGAGGGTTTTTTAGCCATACATTAATATCCAAGTCTATAATTAACCAAGAGAGCCGTAGTATACGCCAATCTGCTTTGAGTTGTGGTTTTCTTTACGTCTTTCCTTTGCAAGATACCAATCAAAATAAACAATACAAAGCACAAACCAATAATTCTTCTGATTGAAACATGGCGTTATGATAAAACGATTGTTATTGTAATTAAAACGAATAGTCCTTATTGGAGATTGTCATGGCAAAACGTATTGAATTCGCGCAACATGGCGGCGCTGACGTACTTAACTTGGTAGATTATTCCCCAGCAAATCCAGCAGATAACGAAATTCAAATTGAAAACCGGGCTATCGGGATTAACTTTATCGATACCTACGTTCGCAGCGGCTTATATCCTGTTGCTCAACTTCCCTGTGGTCTAGGTACAGAAGCAGCGGGTGTTGTTGTGAAAACAGGTGCACATGTTACAGGTTTCAAACCAGGTGACCGTGTCGTTTATGCGCAAGGCCCTTTAGGCGCTTATAGCGAAATCCATAACGTGCCTGAGAGTGCGGTTGCCCATCTCCCTGATAGTATTACTTTTGAACAAGCCGCCGCCAGCTCATTAAAAGGCATGACGGTTTATTACTTATTCCATCAAACCTATCAACTGAAACGTGATGAAGCCTTTCTGTTCCATGCCGCAGCAGGTGGTGTTGGGCTGATAGCTTGCCAGTGGGCAAACGCACTCGGTGCTAAGATGATAGGCACTGTGGGTTCTGCGGATAAAGCATTAAGAGCCAAAGATGCCGGGGCATGGGAAGTCATCAACTACCAAACAGAAGACATTGCAGCTCGCGTGAAAGAAATCACTAATGGCGAAAAAGTAAATGTGGCGTATGATTCTGTAGGGCAATCCACATGGCTTGCCTCGTTAGACTCGCTCAAACGCCGTGGCTTGATGGTTAGTTTTGGTAATGCCTCAGGCCCTGTCACCGGTGTAAATTTAGGGATTTTAAACCAAAAAGGCGGGTTATATGTCACTCGCCCATCACTTGGTGTGTATGTGACTAACCGCGCTGAGCTAGACCAAGCTAGTAATGCCTTATTTGATATGATTTTAAGCGGAAAAGTGAATGTAGATGTGCCGCAATCACAAATTTTTGCCCTAAAAGATGCGCAAAAAGCCCATATCACCATCGAATCGAGGAAAACCCAAGGCTCAAGTTTATTAATTCCGTAATCAGCCGCCCAACATACAAAAAGCGCCAATTGGCGCTTTTTCTTTTCTCTTCGCACTAAGCTATTCACCGCGAGTGACAAACTCCAGAGCTTGCTCAACAACGGCTAAGTCAGCGCCTTTTTTATGTGCATTTTCACTTAAATGACGGCGCCATTGGCGTGCACCGGGGATACCTTGAAAAATTCCTAACATATGGCGAGTCATATGGCCTAAATAAGCGCCTTTTGTTAATTCATTTTCTATATAAGGGTACATTGCCCTAACCGCATCAACACCATTGGTGACAGGAAAGTGCTCACCAAACAATTGGTTATCGACTGCGGTTAAAATTGACGGATTTTGATAGGCTTCACGCCCCACCATCACACCATCTAAATATTGAAGGTGCTGTTTGGCTTCTTCTAAGGTTTTAATACCGCCATTAATGGCCATCGTCAGATGCGGAAAATCACGTTTTAGCTGGTAAACACGCGGGTAGTCTAACGGTGGGATTTCACGATTTTCTTTTGGGCTAAGGCCTGATAACCATGCTTTACGCGCATGAATAATAAACATTTCGCAACCGCCTTTATCAGAAACGGTTTCAATAAAATCACATAAAAACGCGTAACTGTCTTGCTCATCAATTCCAATACGCGTTTTTACGGTTACCGGGATAGAAACCACGTCTTGCATGGCCTTCACACAATCGGCAACCAATTGGGCATCACCCATTAAACAAGCGCCAAAACGCCCATTTTGGACGCGATCTGATGGGCATCCCACATTTAAGTTAATTTCATCATAACCACGTTCTTGAGCCAGTTTCGCACACTGTGCTAATGCAGTTGGATCGCTGCCGCCAAGTTGTAATGCGACTGGATGCTCTTCCTCACTAAAAGCAAGGTAATCCCCTTTCCCGTAAAGAATCGCTCCCGTTGTGACCATTTCGGTATACAACAAGGTATTTTTGCTTAATAGGCGGTGAAAGTAACGGCAATGGCGATCTGTCCAATCGAGCATCGGCGCAACGGAAAATCGGTTTAGGTTGGTATAGTGTGTCTTACCTTGAAAACTCTTGTTTTCATTGTTTTTTATATTTGTCGTGTTTCCGTGCATTTTTACCTGGTTGAATGTCATCAATGTATTAATTTGGCATAAAAAGTTAAGATAGATTATTATAGCACAGGCAAAAATGAGGATAGAGTAGAAGTTATGCGGCAATACCACTCTCATTGTTCTTACAATGACAAAAAATTAATAGCTAAAGAACCAATTTTCGTGACAAGATAAAAGTATGTTGTTACATTTTTCATAAAGTTAACGTATAAAACCCCAAAATAAAAATATGCCAGTAGCAAAATTTCTCACTAAAAACAGTTTCTTATTAAATGTACTCTTAATATTTCTATTTTTTACGCTTGTCCATTATGCTATGGGGTATCACTTTAAGCCTTTTTATGTACTGGCTATTACGGGATTCGCTATATTCTTAAATAAGTATAGAAAACTCTATTTGGCTACTATCTTATTTTACACTGTAGTTGCATCGTTTTATTTCCCTGTTGGCGTACTTTATGGTCCTCCTGACTATAATATTTTTTCATCCTTTTATTATACTAATACCGAAGAAGCTAAAGGGTTTATTAGCAATATAAACTTAAGGTACTATATCTGGTCTATCCTACTATTCTTTTTTGGAATTTTTATTTGCCGAATTAAATTCAATTTTAGTAAGAAAATAAGAATAGGTGGATTTTCATTTTTTATTATCGTGGTACTGATACAACCATTCAAAGCGGTTTATAGCAACAGCCCGAAACTGTTTTTAACATCTGGCCTTCCTGAAATTAGATTTTTTACTGAAAGTTTGTACTATTTAGACTACTTAGATAAAGAAAAAAAATCGATAGAAGGGGATAACACTTTCGGTTCTCTCACCACTGATAGTCCATATGACACTTATGTTGTCATCATAGGCGAAAGTGTGCGCCGTGATTTCATGAATAACTATGGGTTTCCTATCAATAACACACCTTTTATGAACAACGTTAATGGCGTTTTTTATAATAACTACATCTCAGCAGCAGGATCTACGAATTTATCATTATCAAGAAGCCTTTCTATGTACCCAACAATGCCTAACAACATCATTACATTGGCAAACAAAGCAGGCTTTAGTACGTTTTGGATATCACGACAAGGACAAAGTGGTAAACATGATGGCCCTGTCGCTTCTATTGCTAAAAAAGCGGGAAAAACGTACTTTGTTAGTGGTAAAGCAAAAATTTCTGATACGGTAATCTCGGATGATGGTCCAGTCTTACCTAAGTTTATTGAATCACTTAATAACCCTGCCCCTAAAAAGTTAATTGTTATTCACTTAATTGGTAGCCACTCACCATTTTGCACAAGAGTTTCTGAGCAGTACGATACATTTTATAAAAGCAAAGACTTATCTTGTTATATTCAGAGTATAAAAAATACCGATTTACTTCTTTCTCAAGTGTACGCTGAACTATCAAAAACCCAAAAAACTTGGTCTATGTTATATTTTTCAGACCATGGGCTCTCTTTTATCGACCAACAGCAAGACCTAATTCATGGCTATAGCCGCCATCAAAATTTTGATGTCCCACTTTTTATCACCTCATCTGATTCTGATAAGAAAGAAATAATACAAGCACGAAGAAGTGGGCTTTATTTATTTGATTTATTTTCAGAATGGCTAGGAATAAAACAAGATAATAGAAATACATCTTGTAAAATGTTATCGAATGACGACTGTAGTAACCAAAATACAGTTGTTAACTCCGACCAACAACACATCGATTATGACCAGCTATCAGATGATAGTATTAAATAAATAACCCCCGATATGCGCAAATACATATCGGGGGTTACTAAACCAATTATGTCATTTTAATACTCAGTCACACACTATTTTTTCGCAGAAAGCAGTGCATAGCTAGTCATTAAGTTACGGTAATCAGGGATATGGTTTGAAAACAACGTCCCTAACCCTTCCACATCATTACGCCAGTCACGGTGTAATTCACAAGCAGCACCAAACCAGCTCATTAGCTGAGCTCCTGCTTTTGACATTCTATCCCATGCGGCATCACGTGTTATTGGGTTAAATGTACCTGAGGCATCAGTAATAACAAAAACTTCATAGCCTTCTTCCAGTGCAGATAGTGCAGGAAAGGCCACACACACTTCTGTCACAACACCGGCAATAATTAGCTGCTTTTTACCCGTGGCTTTGACAGCTTTGACAAACTCTTCGTTATCCCACGCGTTGATTTGGCCTGGGCGGGCAATGAAAGGGGCATCCGGAAATATTTCTTTTAATTCAGGAACTAATGGGCCATTAGGACCATCTTCAAAAGATGTCGTCAAAATAGTTGGTAAGTTAAAATACTTTGCCAGATCGGCTAGTGCTAACACGCTATTCTTGAATTTGTCTGGATCTTGGTCACGAACTAGCGATAACAAACCCGTTTGATGGTCGACAAGTAATACAGCTGCATTATCTTTATCTAGGCGGTTATATTTAAAGCTCATATCAGCGACTCCTCAATGATTAGAAAAGTACTCTATGTTGGTTTAGATAAAACAAAAGTGGCATTTAATCTACTTACTGCTCTAAAACACCACTTTTCATCAAAAATATTTCAACAAGATGAATTCACACAATTCGTTATTTAGTTTCTGCACTCATTGTGACAAAATTTCCCATACGAGCACTGGTGATTGTATAGCTATCCGCACCGGCTGCTTTCGCTTTAGCTGCAATTTTTGCTTCTGTTGAAGCCAGCGTATCACCTGTTGCAGTAATTGTTGCTGCTGATGCACCAAATGCAACGAAAGATAATACAGAAGCTGTCATCAAAGTTTTTAACATGTTCATAGTTTAATTCCTTCACTTATTATTCAATGAGACAACCCTTGTTGTCTGCGATGAAGGTATCTTATCGATAATCACATTTAGGTTAAAGCTAATAATATCGCCCATCTAGTTCAATTAAATTGAATGATATATATGTAAGTGAAATAAGAAAGAGATTTATTGATGGTTAAGTGGAGAAATACATCGAGCTAAATAAGGTGTTTAAATGCCTTATTTAATGCGTCATAAGGCATTCAAATACTAGATTTGTTGAAGAGAAACCTCACCAAATGTCATAAAGATCAAAGTATGCCCCGCAATTCCACGGTATACTCCTTGTTGACTATTGAGTTCGCAGGCTAATGCCGTTAATTGCCATACGTCATATTCTTCGATTTGACTAATGCGAGCGGTTAATAATGCATTGTCTTTCCGCTCACCATAAGCTTTCACCGCGATTGCATCTTGTGTTAAAGCGCTGTCGATAGAACTGTTTGCCCAACTCCACATCCAACTACCTTGGCTTTGGTCATAAGTACCAACAATTTGCACCGGTGCTGTTGCCATAAGATTATCAGGTGCATGAAAAATAATGGTTCCTTCATCTTGGTTTACTGACCAATCTGCTTCATCTAATTTCCATGTATCACAATGAAATTGGTTTTTAGCCTGTAACGCGTTCATGCTACGTTCAATTAATGCCTCATAAGGCATTTGTTCTATTTCATTATCCATTGATTACCCAATATTTTTTAATGCATTGATAATTAACTGCCAAAATTTATGATGATCTAATTTAACAGCAACTTGAGTATGGCAATTTTCAGGCGCTGGATGGCGGAAATCAGCCACTGTCATGCCTAACGTGTGTGTCCCAGTAAGCTCAATATTTATAGGGACTTTTTGTGTGGTCATTACAGTCGGATCAATAACATAAGCAACCGCACAAGGGTCATGTACGGGGGGCGCATCGAAGCCTTGGGCTTGCTTGTACATTTTCCCAAAGAAATCCAGTAGTTCGACGACAAACTGTGAACAATCACTGCCAATCGCAGCAATTTTATTCACCACATCAGAAGTTGCCAGCGCTTGATGGGTAAGGTCTAAGCCCACCATGGTTAACGGCCATTTTTCATTGAAAACAATATGAGCCGCTTCTGGGTCTATTTTGATGTTAAATTCAGCTACCGCACTCCAATTCCCAACATGATAGCCCCCTCCCATCAGCACCACTTCTTTAACTCGCTCGACAATACGAGGCTCAAGGCGAGCAGCAAGCGCAATATTGGTTAATGCGCCAGTAGGCACTAAAGTTACCGTTTTAGGGGGGTGAGACATAATAGTTTCGATAATCAGTGAAACGGCATGTCTTTCATCAAGCTTCAATGTTGGGGTCGGTAATACAGGCCCATCAAGCCCTGAATCCCCATGAATGTCAGGTGCAACTTCAATTTCTCGAACTAAAGGACGTACCGAGCCAGCAGCAAAGGGAATATCTGTAATTTTCGCCATTTCAGCGATAGCGAGTGCATTATGAGTCACTTTTTCGAGGGTTTGATTGCCAGCAACCGTTGTTACCGCTAATAGATCAATATCTGGGTTACCGTAAGCCAGTAATAACGCAATAGCATCGTCATGGCCGGGGTCACAATCGAGGATTATTTTTTTGCTCATACCTTACCTTATTAAAATTGGAGTCAGAAATGGCACTGACTCCAATTTAACGAGCTAGTAAGGTAAAATCTATGCTTAATATCTGAATATTAGGAAATTTATTTTAAAACATGTGCATAGACACGTTTTTTCTCACCTTCATTCTTCGAAATATACACGCCTTGTAATTCAGGAGCGAAACCGGGTAGCGCATTAATACCGGTTTCTAACGCTTTGAAATAACGCAGTACTGGCCCCGACCATACTTCACCAGGTACAACACACAATACGCCCGGAGGGTACGGTAATGCCCCTTCAACGGCAATACGCCCTTCTAATTCATCCAATGGCAATAATTCACAATTACCACGAATAAATTCTAAATGTGCTTGCTGCGGTGCCATTTTCACTTCAGGGAAGTGCGCTTTACGGAACATCTCTTTTTGCAACTGCTTAATGTTGTCATTCACACTGAGCTGGTGCATTTCTTGGCACAAACGACGCAAGGTGTAGCCTTGGTAATGCGCCTGATAACGCTGATAAACCGATGGCAAAACCTCTTCCAATAGTGCATCTTCATCCAGTAATTGCTCAAAACGAACTAAATGAGATACTAATAGTTCCAGTTTTTCATGTGTTTCTGCAGGAGTTAACAAAAATAAAATTGAGTTTAGGTCACATTTTTCAGGGATCACGCCATGTTCACGCAAAAAATGCGCCAAAATCGTCGCAGGTACACCAAAAGCTTCATATTCTCCACTTTCAACATCAATACCCGGGGTCGTTAGCATCAATTTGCAAGGGTCCACAAAGTACTGATCCTGCGCATAACCCTCAAATGCATGCCAACGCTCTTGCGGTATGAAGTTAAAGAAACGCTGCTCAGCGGCGATCTGCTCTGTAGGGTATTCTTGCCATAACTTGCCATCAACAATTTCAGGGACAAAAGGCTTAAAATAGCGGCAGTGCTGAAATATCGATTTTCTTACCTCAATTCCCACTTTCACACAGTCCATCCACATCATTTTACCTGCATCACCTTGGTGAATACGTGCATTGACATCTAAAGAAGCAAATAGAGGATAAAATGGGCTGGTAGAGGCGTGCATCATAAAAGCATTATTGAGTTTTTTGTGTGAAACAAAGCGCTCTTGACCCTTGATATGATTATCTTTTTTATGGATTTGTGACGCTTGAGAAAAACCAGCCAGTTGTTTATGAACTGACTGAGTGACCATGATCCCGGGATCGTTTTCATTTAATTCAAGTAGCAATGGCGAGCACTGGCGCATCATGGGAATAAATTGTTCGTAACCGACCCACGCAGAATCGAATAAAATGTAATCACATAAATGACCTATTTTATCAACGACTTGCCTTGCGTTATACACAGTGCCGTCATAAGTTCCAAGTTGGATCACTGCTAAGCGAAATGGCCGTTTAGCTTGCGCTTTTTCTGGCATCACTTCTTGGATAAGTCTACGTAAATAACCTTCGCTAAAGCAGTGCGCATCAATACCACCAATAAAACCAAAAGGATTACGTGCCGTTTCAAGGTAGATAGGTGTTGCCCCTGCCTGTATCAGCGCCCCATGGTGGTTTGATTTATGATTATTACGATCGAACAAAACTAAATCACCCGGTGTTAATAGCGCGTTTAGCACCACTTTATTGGATGATGAAGTGCCATTTAATACAAAATAAGTTTTGTCCGCATTGAACACTTTCGCAGCAAATTTCTGCGCTTCTTTAGCTGCGCCTTCGTGGATCAATAAATCGCCCATTGCGACATCCGCATTACATAAATCGGTACGGAACAGGTTTTCACCATAAAATTGATAAAACTGTTCCCCTGTCGGGTGGCGACGGAAAAATTGGCCGCCTTGGTGCCCTGGGCAGGCAAAAGTCACATTATGACCCGCAGCATAATCCATCATTCGAGCAAAAAATGGCGGTAATAACTGCTCAAGATATTGATTCGCAGCATCAAGTAATTGACGACTATTTTCTTCACGAGCAGCAGGGGCGGGTGGTAATAGCGCCGTCAAATAAGGCGGTAAATTTTCATCGGTTGCCCGCTGTTTATCACTGATGATAAACAGCGGAATACTCAGCTGACTCTCAACGACTCTTTCCCACAGCCCTTGGTTGGCATCTTGTTCAGATAGCACTACAGCGGCAATATTGTTTAACTGTGCATCGCGAATATCTACCCACTGAAATTGATTAGTGAAATAGATTGCGACCCCCTGGCTACATGCCACATTGATTTTGTTCATAGCAGTCTGGCTCTTAGTTAGCTGAGGAAAAGAGGCGGACAATATACTTGATAGATCAGGGAATTGAAATGATTAGCATGGTAAGAAAAGATAGCTAGATTTAGAAAGTCGAATATATTTTATAAGCCACTGGTTAATAGCATAAAAATTCTATCTCATCACACTCCACTCCCCCATACTTTAGGCCATCATAAAGATAATAAAAAGATAAATTAACCAATTAACCCGGTGATCACCACCAATTAATCGGTCAATTTATCCGTAATGGGACGTTAGTTGTTTTTTTCCACATACAAAGTCTGTGATGGGAATGCAAAGTCCGCATCGTGGCGTTTAACTATTTCAATGATCTTCAAATACACGGCTTGTTGCGCCGCTAACCATTCAGCCCAAACTGTTGTTTTGGTAAAACAATACACCATAATATTTAACGAAGAGTCGGCAAAAGCATCGAAATAAACTAATAAGGTTTGACTGGTATCGATATTCGCATCTTGTTGTAACATTGTGCGGATATCGTCGACAATCGCCCCAATTTTGTCTGAATCTTCGTAACGTAAACCAATTTCAGTTTTAATGCGCCGGTTAGTCATGCGCCCTGGGTTTTCCACACTAATAGAAGAAAAAACCGAGTTGGGGATATATAGCGGGCGGTGGTCAAACGTAATAATTTTGGTGATCCGCCAACCGATTTCAACCACCGTTCCTTCGATATTTCGATCCGGTGAGCTGACCCAGTCACCAATGTTGAAGGGCCGATCAAAATAGAGCATTAACCCAGAGAAAAAGTTACTCAGGATATCTTTGCCGGCCATACCAATAGCAATACCGCCAATCCCGCCAAATGCCATCAAACCAGAAAGGCTCATCCCAAAATGCTCACCAAACAGTAGCACCATAATGACAAATATTGCGGTTTTAAATACACGGGCGACAATACGTGCCGAAGTAGGGTCACTACCTTTTTTAATCTGCGTTTTTTCTAATCGGTTAGCTAACTGGAACAGCTTCCTCATTAAAATCAATGTAATCAATGAGATGGTGACAAAATTAACCAGAGAAGTTGAAATAAAGGTTAAATCAAAATCCGTTGCTGCCATGTCTACATATTGAGCAATAACGATAACCACGCCACACAGCACAAGAGTTTGAACCACATGGATCAAAATACTTTTGCGCTTATGTTTATGTTTACGTCGTTTATGTACAACCTCAAAAACTAAATAGACTGCGAGAAAAGCCGCAATTAAGGTCATGCCAATCGCATATTTTTCAAGTAATACTTCTATCATTTCTAACCGCCCTAAAATTTACCTGATAGATCTTATTTTTATTTGTTTTACTGTGTATTATTTCTCGTTATCTTGTTATTAAGATAACAATTATAAAGATAATTTTCCCAATAATTATCAGTTACTTTTTAGATTATCCAATAATGAATAACAACCTATTTTCCCCAAATGACAAAGAAATAGACAATGTCCATGCACTTAGGCTGTCCCAACAGTATAACTATTTCATTGGTAAAATAGCTGACTGGGAGCAGGTATGGAGCCTCGGTGATGGGGAAAACCTCGTTACCGCATGGAATGATGAAAAATGCCTCTTTCTGCCCCTCTGGCCTGCCAAAGCGTATGTTGAGTTGTGTTTAACGGGTGAGTGGGCGAATTTTACGCCAATGCTATTTACTCTTGAACACTTGATGACAGAAATTTTACCTGATATGCATGAAGCAAATATTAAGGTTGCGTTGATGATGCAACCTGATGGGAAAAAAACATTAGTTTATGATGCGGCGGCATTTCTCGCTGATTTAGAAGAAGAATGTCAGCAATATGAGTAAAAGGCAGCAATTCACTGCCTTTTATTACGAGAACTACTTTTCAACACCGGTGGTCACGGTGAATTCACGGGTTTGCCCCGCTTCTAACCAAATCAGAGTTTGGCTATTTTTTGCGGCTAAAAAGCCTTCTGGACGACAAGTGGCAGGCAATACAAATGCGCCAACTTTTTGGTCACCATTGTACAAAATCCAACGAGTTGCATAATTTAGTTGGTTAGATTTAAAACGCGTAACAAACGTATCTCCTGCGGGTGAAATCATCCTAAACTCAGGCGTTGCGGTATATTGGCTGAGGTCATCCATAAAAAACACAATTTCAGGGTCACACATTTGTGGCTGATTAAGCTGATTTAATGAGACTTTGCCAGATTTCAATGCTTCATTAAATTCGAGCCATTTTTCAGTTGGCTGTACATGCCCCGGTATTGATTCACGCAATTTAATCGCATTTTCAGGAATATTTTGTGTTAGCGTTGCATTCTCCACGTAAGCATAATTCATATGGCACATATATTGGAGAGGCATAGGAACCGATGCTAAATTGGTGACTGACATATGAATATCAAATAATGCACTGCCCGCATTTAATTGCACTGACGGTGTCGCATGGTAATGGTGACCAAAACCCATCACATACTCATATTCGCCGACAACGTTCAAACTTTCGTCTGTCAGTTCCAGCCAAGCGCTATCCATTGATGCACAGGGCATTTCTCCATGTAATGGATGTGAATCTTCTGGAGAAGGACAACCATTGCTGATTAAACCTGAATGGAATGCAAAGCAACCGTAGGTTTCAACTACTGTTGGAACACGTTTTGGCGCTGAAAACATATTTTCCATTTTCAGATTTTGGCCACAAAATTCCGCATCCCAAATCATTTGTCCTAAAAAAGGCAAAATAGTTAAATGCCCTTGTTGATTTTCAATTCGTAACCCTTCCACGCCAGTGTGATAACGAAATGCCGTGGCAGTAAATTGGTTATTTTTTAGAATAAGCGTCGGGTTTTCCGTAAATAAGCTTTTGTGAAGCGGTATCAATGTTTTCATTTTCATACTCACGGTTTAATAAAAGAAGTTGGGTAGCACACGCTACCCAGTTTGAAGACTATTTCGTGGCTTGTTTCGCTTTAAAACGGCGTTCACCAACAAAGTAAATACCGACATACACGAAACACAACATGGAAACGAGGAATGAAAGTTGTAATGAGTGCAGCATATCTGCGACATAGCCTTGAACAGCAGGGACAACCGCAGCACCGACAATCGCCATCACAATGACCGCCCCGGCCATTTCAGTATGCTCATTATCCACAGTATCCAAAGTGCCTGCATAAATGGTTGCCCAGCAAGGTCCAAATAGAATACTGACCATCACCGCTGCATAGACCGCTGTAAAACTCGGAATAAATGCAACATAAATTAGGAACAGCGCGCCAATCACCGAGTAAATAATCAATACTTTTTCTGCATTAAAACGCGTCATTAAAATATTGGCGATAAACTTACCTATGAAGAAACAAGCGAAGCTATACACCATGAAATTCGATGCATCGCGTTCGTTGATATCCCCCATTTCTAATGCGAGGCGAATAGTAAATGACCATACTGCCACTTGCATTCCGACATATAAGAATTGGGCGATAATCCCTTTTCTAAAGCGGCTATTTTTCGCCAAGTACTTGAGCGTATCCAATGCGGATGGGCGCTTATGGTCTTGCGTTTCTGCCACCTTACATTTAGGGAACTTGGTAATAAGGAATAAAATCATTACAACGACCAATACCATAATCATATAACGGTACGGTTCGAGGGTATTTTCCAGCATGGCTAAACGGAATTCATGGATTTGCTCCGCATTCATACCGGCCATTTGGTTTTGTAAGCTATCCCCTTCAGAGAAGACGAGATATTTACCCAGCAAAATCCCACCCGCTGCACCAATTGGGTAGAAAGTTTGGCTGATATTTAAACGCAACGTGGCGTATTGTTTCGGGCCAATCATTGAACTGTAGGTATTCGCGGCAGTTTCAAGAAAGCTTAAACCAATCGCAATCGCAAAAATGGCCGCTAAAAACATGGTGTAAGTCGCCATATGGGAAGCTGGGAAGAACATACTGCAACCCGCGATATACAGGATCAGTCCCACCATAATGGCATATTTATAACTGGTTTTTTTGATCACTAACGACGCAGGAATGGCGATTAAAAAATAACCACCATAGAATGCGCTTTGTACTAAAGCCGAGGCGAAGTTGCTGAGTTCAAAAACACTTTTAAACTGTGTGATTAAAATATCATTCAATGCTGCGGCACATCCCCACAGTGGGAACAGGCACGATAGTAGGATAAATTGGAATAGAGGCGTCTTACTCAGGTAGCCATCCGGTAACTGAGTGATGTTCTTAATGTTCATAGTAACCCTTATATTTTTATAATTTATACCCGATGAGTGGCTATGTGGTTCTGATGACCACTTAATTATTCAAAGGGTATATAGCTACGTTGGACTATTATTATTTAGCTATTCATTAGCGGTGTTGATTTGCACAAATTCATTAAATTGCTCAACACTTGGATAAGAAGATTGAGTCCCTTTCCCTGTCACACTGAAGGCCGAAAACAGAACGGCTTTTTTCAGTGCTTCTTCAATATTCCCCGTATGGACGTAGTAATGAGAGAAACAACCGATAAAGGCATCCCCTGCACCACTGGTGTCAATGGCATTCACTTTAATTGCGGGTATATGTAACTCGCTGTCGCGGGTCATCCATAACGCCCCTTTTTCCCCTAATGTTACGATGACGTTTTTTAGCCCTTTATCCAATAAAGACTGTGCAGCACGGCGAATGTTATCCATGGTGTCGACTGGCATATTGGTTAAAATTTCAAGTTCCGTTTCATTCGGGACAAAGAAATCACAACGGCAAGCAAAATCGAGATCGAGTGTACGTTGTGCGGGGGCGGGATTCAGTAACACAGGGATCCCGTGTTTATTACCGAATGAGATCGCGTGATAAACCGTCTCCAGCTGGACTTCTAATTGCAGAACGATCAACTTACATTTTTTCAGATCCTCCGCCGCGCGATCGATATCTTCTGGGGATAAAAACTTATTTGCTCCTTTGACGATCAAAATGCTATTTGAGGAGTTTTGATTAACAAAAATAGGGGCGACGCCACTTGACGTACAAGGTACTTTTTCCACATAACGGGTGTTAATACCGTAAGACTCCAAGTTACGGATCGTATTATCTGCAAAAATGTCATCCCCCACTTTGGTTAACATGATCACTTTTGAATTCAACTTAGCAGCAGCAACCGCTTGGTTCGCACCTTTACCACCGCAACCAATTTTGAAAGCTGGCGCTTCTAACGTTTCGCCTTCTTTTGGCATTTGATCGATGTAAGTGATCAAATCAACCATGTTTGAACCAATAACTGCTATATCCATAATGTCCCTCGTGTTAAATAAATCACATAATGATATGATAACAACATTATCATGTTGCAAAAATATCATTTGTGATTAGGATCTCGAATAACGAATGATCAAGTGTTATATCTACCACATTTCCTCATTCTTTGTTGTCTATCCCACATTTATATAGGAAAGTTGAAAATGCAAGACTTAGCAAAATATATTGATCACACTTTACTTGCTGCTAATACCACTGTTAATGATATTAAAACATTGTGTGCCGAAGCGGCAGAACATCATTTTGCATCTGTGTGTGTGAACACGGGTTATGTTCCTTTGGCCAGCGAATGCCTGAAAAACAGCGACGTTAAGGTTTGCTGTGTGGTAGGCTTCCCACTCGGTGCAGGCTTAACGGAAACCAAAGCATTTGAAGCCGCAGAAGCCGTGCGCCGTGGTGCCGATGAAGTGGATATGGTTATCAACGTCGGAATGCTAAAAAGTGGCGACTTAGACTTTGTTCGCAAAGACATTGAAGCGGTATTTGCTGCCTGTGGTAAAGCAACATTAAAAGTTATTTTAGAAAATTGCCTGTTAACGGATGAAGAAATTACTCAAGTTTGTGAAATTTGCCGCACAATTAAAGTCGGTTTTGTGAAAACTTCAACAGGTTTCAGTACAATGGGGGCAACCGAACACCACGTGGCACTGATGCGTAAAGTGGTTGGTGATGAAGTGGGAGTCAAAGCCTCCGGTGGTGTACGTGATCGTGAAACGGCGATTAAAATGATTGAAGCGGGTGCAAACCGTGTTGGCGCAAGTGCTAGCGTTGCCATTGTCACAGGCAATAACATCAAACTAAGTGACTACTAAGTGATGGGGCGCGGGCCAACCGCGCCAATTTTGTGTATTGAAAAAGGATTGTAGGGTGATAGAAACTAAACAAAAAGAACGCCTTCGCCGCTTAAGTGAATGTTTAAAACGTTCAGGACGCATTCATCTTAAAGAAGCAGCTAGAATACTCGAAGTTTCAGAGATGACTATTCGTCGAGACCTGAGCGCAGATGCGGAAGGCCCCATCCCCATGTCACTCCTCGGTGGCTACATAGTTTCTGTTACTCAACCTGCTAATTTACTGGCCCAAGAGCCGCAAGCGGACATTTTCACCCCCGATCAAACGGAAGAGTTATATATCCCGAACCTTGCTGCGAGCATGGTGACCGAAGATGATGTGATCTTCTTTGATAACGGCATTGAAATGGCAACCCTGATTTCCCTCATTCCTGAAGATATCAATTTTACGGGCATTTGTTACTCACATAACGTTTTTCTCGCCCTTAGCCAAAAGAAAAATGCCACTGCGCTATTATGTGGTGGGGAATATCGCCCCAAAAGTGACTCATTTTACAATCCCACCCTGCCTTCATTACTCGATTCAATCAATCCCAAAAAAGCGTTTATTTCAGCGGCAGGTGTACACGGCAATTTTGGCGTAACTTGCTATAATCTCGATGATTTACCCATGAAGAAAAAAGCAATGGAAAAATCTATTCGTAAGATTTTACTCGCCCCTTATAACTTATTTGATGAAGTCGCCACCGCCAATATGGGAGAATTATCACAATTTGATGTGATAGTCACAAATAGGCAACTTTCCGATGAGTATGAGACATATTGTCGTAATGGCTTTGTGAAAGTGATTTATTAAAATCATCAATAGATTAAGCGGACAATATCTTGCCCGCTGACATTAAATCTTCACCGTTAGGTAATCTTCTGCAATTTCACTCGCAGGGAACACAGCTTGGCATTCCGCGAGTAACTTTGGAATATCCTCACTCGTATAGCGGCCACTCAAGTGAGTGGCAATGAAACGCTTAACCCCTGCCGCACGAGCTAGCTCAGCTGCCTGTACCGTCGTCGAGTGCCCTCTTTCATTGGCTTTTTGTGCAAACTCCGCTTCTAAGGTCGTTTCATGGATCATCACATCGGCATTTCTTGCGAGTTCCAACGCTTGCTCTGTCGGTTGCGTATCGCCAAAAATCGCAATAATCTTTCCGGGGATAGGCTCACCAAGGTAATCAGCGCCATTCACTGTTCGTCCATCATCAAGAACTATCGTTTCCCCTGCTTTGAGTGCCTGCATCCAAGGGCCACGAGGAATATTGTCATTAGCTAATTTCACTGCATCTAATGCGCCACGTTTCGGATGTTCTTCAATACGATAACCATAACACTCAACGCGGTGGTCAAGGGCATAGGCCGTCACAATCAGTTCTCCATCGTCAAATAATTGGCCAGCTTCAATTTCCACTATCTCCAGTGGATATGTCATATAAGACACGCTCACGGTGAGTACCGTTTCAATATATTGTTTTAACCCTTTCGGCCCATAAACAATCAATGGGTCTGTTGCTCCCCCCATTGAGCGGCTGCATAACAACCCGGGTAAACCAAAAATATGGTCGCCATGCAAATGAGTAATAAAAATTTTCTCAATTTTGGGCGCTTTAAATGGGCTGTTTAAAATGCGGTGCTGTGTCCCTTCGCCACAATCAAATAACCAGTAGCTTTTACGGATACCGACTAAATTTAATATCATACTGGTGACATTTCGCTCTTTTGTCGGTACTCCAGCACTGGTTCCTAGAAATGTTAATTCCATAAAACCCTCTTCTAATCTTTTGTTTTTATTATGGTAAGATTTTTTCCAATAGCGAAATTATTCATTTTTTTCATCTATTTTTCAATTATAAGTAAACGTCGGTTATTCCTAATTTTTCCCAATAAGTAAATCCCTTTTCTGTATTAATCCAATTAATTCCTAAGCGTTTTTTACAACACCTATTTCAAAATAGTAGAAATGATTATCCAATCTAGGAATGTATTGAATGCTTTGCTCCAAAAAGAAATTTACCGTCCCTTTAGCCTTATTGATAGCGGTTTGGTCATTAACTATTATGCCAACATTGCCCAGCGATGCAAAAATGCTAACACCGGATGAACTCCCGATTTTAGGTAGTTCACTCCCAACACTAGAAAGTAACGACAGCGAACGCAACTTAGCGCAATACAGTAAAACGGCCGCATCATGGCTCGTAGAACAAAAAAATAGCCATGAAATTTCGCAAATGGCGCAAAGTTATCTCAGTAATCAAGCGGCTAACGCCGCGATAGAAGAGATTACCTACTGGCTATCAAAGTCCGGTAATGTGAAAATCAGTCTGAATTTTGATAAGCAATTATCACTTAAAAATAGCCATTTTGATTGGCTGATCCCTTGGTATCAACACGCTAACATGCTGTTATTTACCCAACACAGTATTCACAATACAGATGGGCGACTACAAACCAATAATGGGGTTGGCCTGCGTCATTTCAACGAGCAGAGCACTGTGGGTGTCAATGCATTCTTTGACCATGACCTTTCGCATTATCACTCCCGCTTAGGCGTTGGCGCTGAATACTGGCAAGATTACGTAAAACTCAGTGCGAATACCTATTTCCCCGTTTCCTCATGGCGTAGTTCATCTGAGCAAACTCGCGCTTATGATGCACGTCCTGCACGTGGATGGGATGTACAGGCTCAGGGATGGCTACCGGCTTACCCGCAACTGGGGGCTAATCTTAAGTTTGAACAATATGTCGGTCATAATGTTGCTCTAATGGGGAAAAATAAACTTCAAGAAGACCCAACCGCAGCCACTTTAGGGGTAAATTGGACCCCTTTTACCCTTGTCACCTTGGGTGCAGAACACAAGATTAGCAGTGGATTACAAGACACCAGTGCCAAAGTGCAGTTTAACTGGGTATTTGATAAGAATTTCATTGAGCAAATTGACCCTGCTAGAGTCGGTGGATCACGACGTGTTTCGGGTAACCGCCTTGATTTCGTCAATCGCAATAACAATATTGTGCTTGATTATCGAAAGAAAACAGCAATTCAATTGAAACTCGCGGCAAAAATTCAAGGTGAAGCCGGACAAGAGTTGCCATTGGTACAATCAATAACAACGCAATATCCACTGAAGAAAATTGTCTGGAATGCACCTGAATTACTCGCTGCGGGGGGTGTTATTCGTTCATCGGGCCAAAATGCGACGGTAAAATTACCCGCTTATCAGACAGCACCAACACCATCAGAACGCGAAAAATTAAATCGCTATCGCTTAAGCGGTATTGCTTATGATATTCATGGTAATGCGTCATCAACCAGCAATACCCTAATTGAAGTCACCAGCAAAAACACCGCAACAACGGGCCAACCGTTAATACAAAATTTTAGCATCGTTCAGACAGCAGCCTTGGCCGATGGTAAAGCAGTCAACATGGTTTCAGCCTATATCACTGATGCTCTAGGCAATCCCATCGCAGGGGAAACGGTCAGTTTTAGTGCGACTCGTGGCAAAATTTCCGCTCAAGGGGTGACCAATCAAAAAGGGATCATTGAGATGCCACTCACCAGTATGACAAGTGGTATCAGTGAGATTACCGCCACCATTAATGGCCACAGTGAAACCGTTGCAGTCTATTTTATGAGTGGAAACTTGAAAAAAATTGAGATCTTAAACACGCAATCAACCTATGCAGGTGAAAAGACAGCGATTGTACTCAAGCTAATCGATGAAAATAACAATCCCGTTTCTGGCGCGGATGGGATCATCACAGTCAATATTGGCAATAAGCAAGTTCCTGTCGAGATTGAAGAAAGTTCAGTTCATTTAGGTGAGTATAACGGGTTACTTGCAGGGCAAATGGCGGGGGATTACACCATTACGGCCTCTTTAAATGGAAAAACATCAGCTAAGCATCGTTTAACGGTGAATCCACCACTGACAATTAGTGCGATTAACTCTGATGGCAGCGGCCCTCAAGGTCAGTTAGGTGTCGTCGAAAACATCGAAATATCTACATCATCCACGCATAGTGTCACCGTTGGCGGTGATGTGCTCATTACGGTCACTCTCAGCGATGCCTTTGGCAACACGCTTGAAGGCGTAAACCCGAACAATATTAGTCTTGGCAACCATAACGCCAATATATTGGGCTGGAATGAAGAACGTGATGGTGACTATGTTACCTACTTAACCCTATTAACACAGGGTAACATTGATATTATTGCTGCTATCAATGGGCATTCTAGCCCTAAATTTA
The DNA here is from genome assembly GCF_028482225.1 of Providencia sp. PROV130. NCBI lineage: Bacteria > Pseudomonadati > Pseudomonadota > Gammaproteobacteria > Enterobacterales > Morganellaceae > Providencia > Providencia sp. PROV130. Next base: position 94,614 of record NZ_JAMPQC010000030.1, read on the forward strand.
CAGTGCCTGTGACACCTTAACTCGCCTTAAACTTTCCCCCCTCATCTTTAGAGGGGGAAATAAAAATACTGACGAATCAATAGATAACAATAACCATTCCTAACGATTCCATAACTCACGTTTTCTTTCCGTTTAAGTCCAATCAATTCACAAGCACTGAGCACTTTCTGCCCTGAAAATAGCGATGTTAATATTGATATCAGGAATAAGTTCGATGCTCTCCCCTTCGTCAAAATTGAAACCAAAGCGACCAAACCCGTGGGTACTCTCTACCGCAATTTGCGCCATAACGATTGTGCCAGTGATGCCAAGTTATGCCCAAGTCGCCCATTTAGACGATTTACCGACACTGGGTAGTAATGCCATTCAATTTGAAGAAAGACAGCCGGACGATAGTACTGAACGTTTTTTAGCGGAATATGGGCAAAATGCTGCAAACTTTGCTGCTACAGAAAACAACACCAAAAACTTGGCAGAGATGGCACAAGACTATGCACGCCATAAAGCCGCGAATGTTGCAACTGATGAAATAACGCATTGGTTATCCCAAGCAGGGAATGCTAGGTTGAACATTAACCTCGATAAAAAACTGTCAATTAAGACGTCTCAATTAGATTGGTTAGTGCCTTGGTACGACCAACAAGATTTGTTGTTATTTTCCCAACATAGCATTCATCGTACTGATGGTCGATTGCAGACCAATAACGGCCTTGGGTTACGTCATTTCCAGCAAAATAGTATGGTGGGGGTAAATGCTTTCTTTGATCATGATTTATCCCATTACCATTCGCGCTTAGGGTTTGGTGTGGAGTATGCACAAGATTATGTTCGAATGAGTGCGAATAGCTATCTGGGGTTATCAACTTGGCGTAGTGCGTCCGAATTAGCCTATGATTATAACGCACGTCCTGCGAACGGCTGGGATATTCAACTTGAAGGCTGGTTACCCACGTATGCTAATTTAGGTGCAAATCTCAAGGTGGAGCAATATTATGGCGATGATGTGGCGCTATTTGGTCAAAATGAGCGCCAGAAAAACCCAATGGCGGCAACTGTCGGTGTCAATTGGTCTCCGTTTCCCCTCATCGCGCTAAATGCAGAACATAAAATAGGCAATAATGGCGCAAATGAAACAAGCGCAAAAGTTGCGTTCAATTGGTTGCTTGGAAGAAGCTTAGCGCAACATCTTGATGCTTCAGCGGTAGAGACCACTCGTCATATCTCCAGCAACCGCTATGATTTTGTTAACCGTAATAACAATATTGTGTTGGAGTACCAAAAGAAAACCTTGATTTCATTGTCATTACCGAAAGTAATTCAGGGTATAACCGGAGAAGAACTCTCGATTATCCGTAACTTAACCAGCAAATATCCACTCGAAAAAGTGGTCATAGACGCCCCTGAATTGATAGTAGCTGGGGGAGAAATTCATCTTAATGGCATAGAAAGCTCTGTCAAATTGCCGTCTTATAAAATTGCCAGTGACGCAGTTAAAAACCCACAACTCAATCTCTATCGCTTAACCGTAACGGCTTATGACACCAATGGAAATGTTTCACCACAAACGGAAACGTTAATTGAAGTGACTAGTACAGGCACTCTTACCATCACCCATGAAAATAGCGCAAAAAGAAACAATGCTGTTGCTGATGGGAAAGACTCAAATACATTCGCTGTAGTAATCAAAGATGCGCTTGGTCACCCAGTACCCAATGCAAAAGTCAACTTCACTCTGCCTGCAAACCTTAAATCTAGCGATCAAAAAAATATAGGATACTATTCATTACTTAATCATTTTATGTGGAAGGCTCAGGCAGCAAAATCGGTTTCGAAGCAACCCCATAGCATCATTGCCAACAGTAAAGGTGAGGCCTTCATTCAATTTACTACTTTTATATCTGGAAGTTATGCAATAAAGGCAAACACGAGTCAGGGGGCGGAAATTAATGAAATGTTTAACTTTAAACCCGATATTAGCCAATCATTTATTAGTAATATTGATATTGTTCAAAACAATGTGGTGGCAGATGGGGTCAGTAAAAACAAAATTAAACTTCATGTCGTGAATAATAGCCGACAAAGCATTGCTGGCGCACAGGTTCATTTTACCACGCCAAATGGCGTGACCTCTTCGGCTAAGCTGACTGATGAACAGGGAAATACAGAACTAGAAGTCAGTAGCTTAGTTGCAGGCTCCATGGGCATCATTGCGACTCTCAATGGCGATAGTCGAACCCTACACGTTAACTTTCTAAGAAATGGATCTGCGATAAATATTCAGCCAAGCACAGGAACTCTTTTCAAATCGCCAATAAATGAGTACAACAGACCGACACGCACACCGTTAAGTTTGTTAAGACAGCTATTTCAATAAATGGGATAACACCTTTCGTAAGAAATAGACTTCATTTAACTGTGCTTTCAGCCTCAAAATTAGCCCCCTAACAGGGGCATTTTTATTTCAACTGACCTCGTTCATGGCTTTATTGCATCACGACGAAATTGGCTATCTTACCCACCCAATATCACATTTTATTCATGCAGTTAAAAACCTTATTCTAACGTGAGTGTTTTGCTTTTTTATCCGCTAATAAATTGTTTTTATTCAAGTAAGATTAATTCCCAACCGATAAAAAATACCGTTATGTAAGCGAGGAGGTTATTCTTCAGCGCTATCAATAAAAGTCGCCTATTCCACGCTTTTCCACCTTGCAAATTCCGCTTCAGTTTAAGTCAAACTAATTCACAAGCTCTTACCTGTATAAGCATTCAACAATAGCCAAGTTAATATTGAAACTAGGAATAAATTGAATGAACCCCGCTACGTCAACCACAAAACCAACATTGAGACATAAAATCTCAAATGGCTTTGTCTTCTTTACCGCAATATGGTCTTCAGCCGTCATGCCGGTTATGCCAAGCTATGCAAAAATGCTCCCCCCTGATGACCTTCCAACTCTAGGGAGTGACTCTGTACTCAGCAATAGCAATGATGATAAAACAGAGAAGTTTATTGCTGAATATAGCCAAAGCGCGGCACGTTTTATCTCTGATAAGAAAAAGGCGGCAGACCTTGCTGATATGGCACAAGACTTCGCTCGCAGTAAGGTCACAAACGCCGCAACAGATGAAATAAATCGTTGGTTATCTAAAACGGGTAATGCCCAATTCCGTGTTGACGTAGATAAAAAATTATCCATTAAAAATACCCAATTAGATTGGTTAGTGCCTTGGTATGACAGTACCGACTTATTATTGTTTACCCAACATAATATTCATCGTACTGATGGCCGATTACAGACCAATAACGGTATTGGGGTTCGTCGCTTTACCCCAGAGAGCATGGTGGGCGTCAATGCCTTTTTTGATCATGACTTATCTCGCTACCACTCTCGCCTAGGTTTCGGGGCCGAGTACGCACAAGATTTCTTAAAACTGAGCGCCAATACCTATTTACGTACATCAGCATGGCGCAGCGCTTCTGAATTAAATCATGACTACAATGCCCGCCCTGCGAATGGATGGGATTTACAGGCTGAGGGCTGGTTGCCTTCTTATCCCAATATTGGCGGAAATCTTAAATTTGAGCAGTATTTTGGCGACGATGTCGCCCTATTCGGTAAAGATAAACGCCAAAAAGACCCGCTCGCCACGACGGTTGGCGTAAATTGGACGCCGTTCTCCCTGATGACCTTAAGTGCAGAACATAAAATCAGTGGTGGATTAAGTGAAACTAATGCCAAAGTCCAGTTCACTTGGGCATTGGGCAAAAGCCTAGCTGAGCAGCTAGACCCAAGCAAAGTGGGTGATGCTCGTCGTTTAATGGGTAGCCGTTATGATTTCGTTAACCGTAATAACAATATTGTATTGGAATACCAAGAGAAAGCGCTAATTTCCCTTTCATTGCCGACCATTATTCAAGGAAAAACTGGCGATGTATTGCCACTTATCAATACCCTCAACACCAAGTACCCGTTAGACAAACTGACCATACAAGCGCCTGAATTTTTAATGGCAGGGGGAGAAATCATCCTTGATGGCGTGGCGACAAAAATCAAATTACCCTCCTACAAGGTGGCAATGACCGAGCAGGAGAGGAAAAAAATCAACCTCTACCGATTCACAGTAACTGCCTCTGACAGCAAAGGAAATATTTCACCGCAAGCCACAGCATTCGTTGAAGTCACTAACTCCGGCGTGTTATCAATCAACCACAGCGAAGTCATCAAACAAGGAAACTCCGTCGCTAATGGGTTAGATATCAACACGTTAACAGTGACAGCCAGAGATAGCTTAAATAACATCGCAGCAGACTCAACAGTGACCTTTATTCTCCCAGCAGAGCTTAAACTCGTCATACCAAAAGCCACATCTTCAAGCATGGCATTTAGCAATTTATTCAAAAAAATGCAGGCAGTAAAATCAAACGATCTGCAGAAGCACCGAGTTGTCACCAATATGAAAGGAGAAGCGTCTGTTCAGTTCACGTCTCTGGTCACGGGTGAACACCGCGTCCAAGCCGTCGCTAATGGTGGCGTCCCCATTGAAACCGCTTTTTCCTTTATTGCCGATACGCAGCAAGCACATATTAATCATTTCAATATTCAGAGTGATAATGCCGTTGCCGATGGTAAATCTAAAAATAAAATTCAATTCCATATCACCGACAACCACGCTCACCCAATTCAAGGTGCCATGCTGCAACTTGATGCGATAAATGCCAATGCCACACAATTGAGCCCGACTGATGAACAGGGCAACACTGACGTTGAGGTAACAAGTCAAGTCGCAGGGCCTGTGAAAATAACGGCGACACTGAATGAACAAAATGTAACGGTAGAAACGCATTTTGTGTTTGGCCAACTAGCCCATGTCACCATTTTGGAGCTCACGAAAGCTGAGGCTGGCACAGACAGCAATATTACCATTTCATTAACGGATGCACATGGCAATGCTGTATCGGGGGCTGATGGTACTGTGACCGTCAATATCGATGGTAAACCTACGCCAATCACCATTAGCGAAACCTTTCCGAGTAGTGGCGTTTATACAGGAAAATTACCGGGGCAGCATAGCGGCACGCCAAATGTCACCGTCACTGTTGATGGGCAAACCTCTTCCCCTGAAACATTGATTGTTGAGCAACCTAAACCAATTTCACCAAACAATACGAACGGTACAGGCCCAAAAGGGGAAAAAGGCGTTATTGATAACATCATTATCACCCCAAACAAGAACCAGGGTTTACAATCAGGGGATACCCTTGATGTGACAGTGACCATTACCGATACCTTTGGCAATGGGTTATCAGGCTTAAATACCGGCAATATCAATATCGGCAAGCACAAAGGCGACACGCTAACATGGACAGATAATGGTGATGGCTCGTACACCACCACCTTGCCATTAACTGAAGTCGGCAACAATGATCTCACTGCCACCATCAATGGTACCACGAGTTCAAAAACTGACGTTTTTGTCAATAATGCCACCGGAACGGTTCACGTTGATAACGTCAAAATCATCAAAACAGAGAAACCAGCGGCTGGGATGGATAGCACCATTACCCTCGAATTAACCGATAAACATGGCAATCCGGTTGTCGGGGAAACCGAAATCACGGTCAATATTGATGGCCAAGCGCACAGGTTACCGGCGATAGAAACCTCGCCGGGGGTTTATGACGTAATTATTCACGGGCAACACGCAGGTAACCATGATATTTCGGTCACCGTTAACGGTGAAAAATCACCAAAAGAGTTGCTGATTGTTGATAAACCACAACCGATTAAACCTAAAGATCCAAGCGGTAACGGGCAAACGGGTGAACAAGGCGTTGTCGATACAATCGAGATCAAAACAGGTAATACCGTCGGCCTACAATCTGGTGATAAACTTGAGATCACCGTCACTGTCACTGATGCCTTTAATAATGGCTTATCAGGCTTAAACACCCATAATATCGATATTGGTAAGCATAAAGGCGATACGTTGGCATGGGTTGACAACGGTGATGGTTCTTACACGACCACCTTACCCCTCACCGAAGTCGGCAATAATGACCTCACCGCTTCCATCAATGGCTCTACAAGTTCGCAAAAACAAGTCCAAATTGGCAATGCCAGCGGGAAAGATAAGGTCAGCAACGTTGACATCATCAAAATAGAACAACCTGCCGCCGGTTCAAGTAGCACCCTGACAGTGACATTGACTGACATCCATGGTAACGCCGTAACTGGTGAGCAAGAAATCGTCATTGAGATTGATGGCAACTCACACACTTTACCCGCCAAAGAAACAAAGCCCGGTGTTTATGACGTCACGCTGCCAGCACTACAAGCGGGCGACCATGATATTCGTGCAAGTGTGAATAGCACGTCATCTAACAAAGAAAACATCGCTGTTGAGCCACCAAAACCGATTTCCCCGAACAACACGAACGGAATCGGTCAAAAGGGCGAAAAAGGCGTGATTGATAAGGTGGCTATCACACTTGATCACACTCACCGATTTGAATCCGGCAATCCCCTTGAAGTCACCGTCACCGTGACAGATGCGTTTGGTAATGGCTTAGCAGGGTTAAATACCGACAATATCGATCTCGGTAAGCACAAAGGTCATACCTTAAACTGGGTAGATAATGGCGATGGCTCTTACACCGCCACCTTGATCTTAACTGACGTGGGTAGCAATGATTTAACCACCTCCGTTAATGGTACCCGTAGCCCACTGACTGAAGTGCAAGTGAATAACGCCACCGGAACGGTTCACGTTGATACGGTAAAAATCATCAAAACAGAAAAACCCGCAGCGGGCTCTAACAGTACATTAACCGTTGAGTTAACCGATAAACACGGCAATCCGGTTGTCGGGGAAACCGAAATCACCGTCAATATTGATGGGCAATCCCATCCGCTTCCGGCAAAAGAAGGAAAGCCGGGTATTTACGAAGTGACCTTACCTGCATTACAAGCGGGTAATCACGATATTAGCGCCAATGTGAATGGTAAGCACTCAACTGATGCAACCTTAGTGGTTACCCCACCAACGCCAATTAAACCGAATAACACCGGCAAACCGGGGGAAAAAGGGGTTATCAACAATATTGCCATGACAACGGGCGATACCCGTAACTTGCACTCTGGCGATCCACTTGAAATCACCGTGACCATCACCGATGCCTTCAACAACGGTTTAACTGGGCTCAAGACCGATGCCATTACCCTTGACGGATTTAACGGTAAGCCAGTCTGGGCCGATAAAGGCGATGGCTCTTACACCACCACCATCACACTAACCGAAATTGACACGAAAGATTTAGTGGCCTCAATCAATGGCACTAAAACCACGGCAAAACCGATTAACGTTGCCCATGCCAACGGGAAAGATAAGGTCAGCAACGTTGACATCATCAAAACAGAACAACCTGCCGCCGGTTCAAGTAGCACCCTGACAGTATCATTGACCGACATCCATGGTAACGCCGTAACTGGTGAGCAGGAAATCGTCATTGAGATTGATGGCAACTCACTTTCTTTACCCGCCAAAGAAGGGAAACCGGGGATTTATGACGTCACTCTGCCAGCACTACACGCGGGCGACCATGATATCCATGCAAAGGTGAATAACATATCATCCACCAAGAAAAACGTCGCTGTTGAGCCAACAAAACCGATTTCCCCGAACAACGCAAACGGCACTGGTCAACAAGGTGAGAAAGGGGTTATTGATAGCATTAACATAACCACTAGCAATACCACTAACCTGCACTCAGGAGATACCCTTGATATCACT
>NZ_JAMPQC010000031.1:0-95050 GCF_028482225.1 Providencia sp. PROV130
TCTCTTTCACGACTTCTTTTAATGTTTGTTTGCACATATCTACAATTCCGTTGTTTTGTTGGTAGTTAACTCTGTTGGTTGGTTTTGGTACTTTTTAATAGAGCGCTGGATTAAACTTAAGCCCACCTTTAGTTCTGTAATCAGCTTCGATAGCCCTACCTTTGGGTATCAATTGGTTAGGCCTTTTTTTCCATTGATAAAAAGCTTCTGGGCTAATACCGAAAAAATCGGCAGCTTTATGTAGCGCGGCGAATTAATTTGCACTAATTGACGGGCAATTTTGCACCATCGCAAGATATAATAAAGGCGGGTTTTACACTGTGCAGAATTGATAGAAATAACTAATAAAGGAAATTTGGCAAGCTTTGCAGCTTGCCGTGGATGTTATGGTTTTTCAGGCCATTCGATATCCGGTGCTAGCGAAGTATCAACACGATTGAGATAAACACTGTATTTTTGCCAATCAACTAATAATGCGGATTCTTCGGCCGTTGCAATACCTAAATTTTCAGCATATTGAAGGGGTGCAATCGCATTATTCACTTCAGCTAACAATGAGTGCTTTTGCTGTTCCGCTTCTGCGATTAATTGCTCTTTTGATATCGGAGGGTTTAAATGCGCATCAACCTCTTCTGCTGTCATTTTTTTTAGTGATTTCAAGTTTTCCCTAATATCAAAAAAAACAGGTAAAATTTCAGCGTACTCACTTTTAAGTTGTTTGTACTCTAATTCTATTGGCGTGAATATTATTAATGCTTCATTGTATTTATCCGTTTCAATTTCTATCAATAACGAAATGCGTTGAATTTCTTCACTGTCTTCAAATGACATTTCCTCTTCGCCGCTTCTTTTTAAGTTATTGAGAGCAAACTCATATTCCTTTTTTGCTTCGTTAAGTGCTTTTTCTGCATCCTCAACTTGCTGTTTACTATCTAAAAATACCGGTTCTTTTTCGGCTATCAATTGCTCAAGCACGGAAATTCTATCTACTTGCTTTATATCTGTTAATGCGTATGCATATACTTCGGAATTTTTATCTTTAAAGTATTTCATTAGTACATCTCCGCCCAGCTATCAATTCTCACGTTTCCTGCATGTTCAATTTTGTACGATGAACCTGGTGGGATAATTGCAGAAATAGATAAGGGAATTCCTGTGGCCACGCCCCCATTTATGCCATCAAGCGAAACCCCATCGACAAATAAAACAGCTTTTACAGCTCCGTTAGCACTTACTGTCCCTGTGATTTTTAACATAATTGCTTTTGCAGCTGAGTTTGTGTAGTTTGTATTCACGTTTCTCTGTGCAAGCACATCTTTCCAGTTTTGTTTTATCCCCATCGTGATATCAACAACATCTTGTTGACTCATTAATTTAGACCAACCCGTCCATTTTTTCGTCAGTGGATTAAAAGAACGTCGATATGTTTCTGAGTTTCTATCTGAAAGAAAAAAAGCTGTTTGTGTGACATAAGCTGTTTGTGATGCTGTTCCGTAAATGCCCACAAGTATGATAAATCCGCTTCCAGACCACCCGTTAGGCGGTGTGCCGATTGCTCCATTTGAAGGTATGGTATGAAATCCAGTTGGCAACTCCCAACTATCATAATTTATTGTTCTATGCCCATTCGCAGCCGTTGGCGTCAAACCTATCCCGAAATCACCAACACCCACCGCATTTAAATTCTTTCTAGCCTCAGTTGCATTTCGTGCCCCAGTCCCACCAAACGCCACAGGAATCAAACCTGAACTCATCATTCCATTTGAGTCAAAACCCCACAGATAACGATTTGTACTCCAATCATAAACGCCAGAGAGACCTGAGTTATTAACGTTAAAAACTTTTGATTTATCTGGAGTGTATACCCATGACTCAGACCCTCCTTGGCCAACTCTAAACAAATTACCGTCAGCATAATTACCAGTTGGAGCGTAGTTGCCTTTGGGTTGAAATTTAGTATCTGACTCTGTTTTAGAATAGCTATCCCCTTTCAGAGCATATTCACCTTTAGGTTGTAACTTACCAATCTCAGTCGTAAACAAATTCAGGCTAGGGACTTTGTCGTTATCGTTGCCTTTCTGGCCTGAAATGCTCGCTTTATCGATTTTCTTATTAAGGCCATTATCGACATATGCCGTTGAGGCATAATTACCACTACCAATGATTTGACTGATTGCTTCTGCAAGCTGATTAGTTTTTTTAGGGTCGGGTTGAATACCCGCTTTAGCTAGCACATTTTTGATTTCTAACTGGACGTCACGCATAGCTGACTGCGCGTTATTGAGCCAGAGTGCGGTGACAATCGTGCCTAATTGCCCCGTGGTGGGGTCACCATCATGAAAGGCACTGTCTGGGGTATTAATGGGGGGCATTAAGTCCTGCATATCAAGACTCCTGATAAGTAAAATAACAGAATGTATGCGCGGGTTTTAAGTCATTAAATACCGTTTCAATGACTGAATCCGCCCAAAATGAAAGGCGCTCACCTGCAATGGAGCCACCTGCACGAAAGCGATAAAATTGTGCTTTTGAACCAAAAATATTAACGACCCATACCCATAAAATACCAGGGTGCGTTAGCCTATCACCTGCACGGCTTACACCAGCCTGAAAGGGATCTAACTCATCAATGGTAATGTCATAACCGAGCTTTTTAGCAAGTTGAACAAAATAAGGGATGGATAGACCGCCTGTTTCAGCGAGCTTGACGAGAACCAACTCAAGGCGCTGCTGATAACTTAATTTGGCATCAGGCGTTAAGTCTAAAACCCGTTCCCAATCAGGAAGCAGGCTTTCAGCAAAGTATGGCGTAACACCATTTCGGGCACGGTCAGCACTTTCTAGGGTGAGATCAAACCGTTTTGCTTCAGCGTCGAGTTCGGAATCCAGTCGAGGCGCATCCAGAGAATAGCTAACAGGGGGTAAGAGCTGCTTTAATAATGATTTCATTGCGGTAACCTCACCACAATATTGCCTGGTCGTAGCCACTCAAGATGCGTTTCATCGACCAGGGCGATCACATTGCCTGTAGGCTTGATAATGACACGGTCAGTAATGCCTGGTATTAATGAAATAGCCGTTTCGACTTCACTGCGAATTAAACGCTGACCTGGGGCAATACGGCTCATTACGGCTTGAATTTCGCTATCAACTTGCGCAATCGCAGCTTCTAAGCTGATGCCTTCGAGGGTGACCTCAACCTCAAAATCGACGTTTCGTAGTGTAGGTGCTACCACATAGGAATTTTTGGCCGTGACGGGTCGAACATCATCAATATGGGCTTGGGTCGCTTCGATAATGTCACGAGAAGGCAGACCGTCGGCAGAGGTGATCGCAATATCAACCGTTCCCAAGCCACGACGTAGAGGATAAACAAACGCATTTGTGACACCAGGTACTTCTAGCGCCCAACGACGATAGTCGTATTTATTGCCCCCTGCGGGTGGACGTCGAATAATATCGAGTAAACGCGCTAATAGACTGGCGTCAGCCTCAATATCTGTACCACCCGAGAGCTGATTAATTGCCACTAAACTGTTAACGCCCATCGGTGCATTGACCAGTTCGCCTGTGGTGGGCTTGGATAAATTACTGATTGTGCCTGATTGACTGGCTTGGATAGTGACGGTAGCCTGAGCATTTTCAGGTAAAGTGACCTCTGCGGTTGTAAAACAAGACACATTATCGCCCCGAATTTGACTCCCCGCAGGCAATACCGCACCTTGTGCGCCTGTGATCACAGCTATCCCTTTTGCGGTTGTTGCAGGTTTACGGGTTAAATTACGTGTCCGTGCATGAAGTTCTAAATAGTCGCTATCCGCTGTATCAGGAAAGATTTGGCGCACAATCCAGCTTTGGTGCTGATAAATTCCCTCAGCAACACTGGCAACGGAAGAGGCACGCACAAAATAATCGCTATCCGTGCCAATATCCGCATCGGGAAGCTGGTTTTTGAGGTCATTGAGTAAGGTATCGCGGATTTGCTCAAATGTAGGCGTAATAAACATTAGGCAATCCTCACTGTATGTTTAAAGTTTTGAGTTTGGTTACCTGCATCGATGATCTCAATCCACAATACTGCCCGTTTTAGGCCATCACGATGGACGGTCACCTGAATCGAAAGCGCACGGCCATCATCAAGTAAGGGCTGCAACGCTTGTTCGGCATATTGACGAGCGAGTACATACACGCGAGAAACATCTTTTTCACGCGTCAATTCATGTAATCGGGAACCCAAGGAACGGTCAGCCCACCAACTGCCGAGTGGGGTCATTAGACGCAAGTAAACGGCATTAGAGAGGGTATTGGTTCGGGTTCCAGCGTAATCGCCAGTTGATGTATCGAGTGCTCTGTCCATGCTGCGCAGTATCGCAGCATGGGTAAATGATTAGTGTGTGAAGAGGTTCAGCACTTTATATGAGGGGAGTTAGGGTTTTGATTTACCCGTATCGGCACCATTATTGCCATTTGGATGTTTATGACCAGTCAGAGAAATGTCACCGGCTTGAACATCACCGTCAGTTTGATAGTTGCCTGACGTCTGCGTGATATTACCCTCAAAGTTAGCCCCTTTACCACCTTTAATTGCCATACCGCCATTGCCCGTGATTTGTTGCATGGCGGTAAGCTGCTCACTGGTGGTGACCATAGGAGTGTTAAAATCAGCTTTATCTTCTGCATTGACTTCATACTGTTTGCAGTTAACCCGATAAAGGTCGCATTCAACATCAATAATACGCCCCCGTTTTAACACAATTTTAGCCCCTTCGTCGGTATACAAGGCAACTTCGCCCGATTCCAGCCCCGCAAGGCGATAAGCGCCATGCTCAGTGGCAATGACAATACCATGAGAGGAACGTCCACCTAATGGCAGTATAATGGCTTCTGTGCCTGGTAGAGGGCGAGAGGTAAAGCCATAATGTTGAAAGATTTCCTGACCTTGTAATGATTCACCCGATAAACCTTCACCTTGCATGGTTTGGACTTTGCCTTCACTATCCGTGGCATTTAATACCGCTCTAAACGCCATTCGAATGCCGTTTAAGGCTTGGTTAATACGTTGATTAATTTGGCTCCACATCATTTATTGACCTCCACTAACATCAACAGGTCTAATTTGGTCTTTTCCTTTCTTTTTACTGCCTTTTTTACCTTTTTTCTGTTTCGGGAAAGCGTCGGGGATCCAGACTGCATCTTCTTTAAAGCGCAATTGCGTTACTGCACCACCTGGGCGCCCCCCAATAAACGTGCGACCCATTAAAAAAAAGATATCATCAATACCGTGTAACTCACTTTGAATGTGTACGCGTTGCCCTGGTGTCCATAACTCACCATTCGGAGTGCGGTGACCATACACCTCCGCCACAATATCAAGACCCGATAAGCGAGCATCAGCCATGGCTTTTTTGGCGCGGTACTGGAGCTGCTCTTGATTATCAACATCGCCCGAGGTCAAAATTTGCGGGCGATAATACGGTACGGTTGGATCGGAAAACTTAATTTTCATACTGTGTTGACCCGATGTGCTCGAAACGGCCGCCGTGTCATCAGTATCATCTGAGGCATCAACACTGACAGAAAAGGCTTGGGGAGCAGACCGACTCACATCAACAGGTCTAATCGGTAATTTTTTATTGCTAGTCGTGGTTGCATGGCTTTGAGCCAATACCATTAACTCTGAAAAACAGCCTTGAATATTGCGGCTATCGGACAGTGATATCAGGTTATTACCTTGTCCATCACGGCGCATGATGAGGTCTGCAACAGGCGGTTGATTATAATCAGGGCCACCTATGACCAAGGTTCCATCTGGATCGAACCACGGATGTAAACCGCGTCCTGCCGCCGCTTTCATGAGTGAATCCCACGCACGCTCGCCAGGTTCAATATGCACGCGGTCATTACGGGTGACACCATCGGCTTGAATACGGATTTTTTTAATCCCTAATGGCCGTACAATGCTGGCAATCACCTCATCGAGACTCAATTGACGAGCGCTAAAGATAGGCGCAGCGCAATCGACTAAAATCGCGGAATCATCACGACCCGATAGGCTTAACGTCACACCACGACGGGAAACATCACGTGCTACGGTATCAACACGGCCTGATAGCACCACATCATCATTAATTTTCACTTTAACGGGCGCACCTCTTACCGCATCCGCAGGAAAATTCCCCTCGGGTAACCCAAGGGATAATTGCCAGGCATCGGCCGCTTTTAAAAAATCACTGTCAATGCGGTAGTTTTGCCAATCACTGTGTGATGTGCCCCCAATTAGCAGGGTAATTTTATCTTTTAACTCGGTATTATCGGGCGTAGGCATTGATGATATCTCCGACTTGCAGGAAGTTTGGATTGCGAACCTGTGGATTTAAACGGTGCAGTTCGGTAGCGCGACGATAATCGCCATACCAGGTGTGGGCGAGTAAATGAAAGTTAGCAGGCGCAGTGAGGGTCTTACGGGTCAATGGTGGGCGTTTCTCAATAACACGTAGCCCCAAGGTTTGTACCCCTAGCGCAACCTCTTTGAGGGATGACACGACGCCTTGCCACAATAAACCGATAGGCTCGGCATCAGAGCTGACCGATTGTGTGCGAGGTTGGTAATCCGTGCGTAGCGTGATGATAGCTTGTAATGCTAATGTCCTTACCTCATTGACCATCAACTCAATATCAGCAGGTGACATTTGGTTAGGTTGGACAGGGTCTGCAAGCACTTGTGTGGTAATGGCCGCAATTTCAGCTACGGCCATCACTTGATAGAGCACCACCAAATCCTGCACATCGGCAGGCTGTGCATTACTTGGCATGGGGACGGTGGCCGCGCGTTCTTCTTGCACTAATGCAACAGGTAAACTGACCAATTCATCAACCACCGCAACGCTATCACTCCATGCCGATAATAACGTGGTCGCATTTACCCCTTGCTCCACATTGATGGTCTGCGAGGCATTGGGAAGATAGCCATTTTGTGGGGTATTTGAGGTCATAAACGGCGAGCTATAGCCTTTATAGCCATTGGATTGCTGAGTATTAATCACACCCGGGAATTTTAAATTAAGCAAATCGCCTACGGCACTGGTGCGAACGTCTAAAACTGATTGCAAATCATTGATAAAAGCGCGTGGATAACTGAGATAATTCACGCCGTCACTGAATGCGCCATTAAAATCACCGCGCATGATAATTAACGTATTCATCATGCCAGACAATGCAGCTTTACCTTTTGCAAGATACCTAACACCTTTATTCACGGGAGCCATCACTTGCTCAAACAGGTCACTCATGCGCTCGGAGAGTTGATTGATTTTGTCAAAAATATCATCACCAAGCTGCTCAGGGTGCGCTTGTGCGAGTTGTGTACCAGTGTTCCCTTCGAGGAAAACTAACTCTAGGCTACAGCTATCCACATTTTCAGCCTCATGACCGATACTGTACTCAATGCATTGAGCCTGCGGAATAGAGCCGTGGACAGGATGAATTAACTCGCCTTTGCCTGACTCATCGAGCACCGCAATGAGGTTATCCATATCGCGTTTATAATTGTCGCCCCAAAATACGGCACTGATGCGAAAATTACGCGGTTTGCGCCCCAAATCCATGACATCACCGCCATCAATAAAGGGGTATTCATGGGTTGCAACCTCACGGGATATGCTGTCTTTGGTGTTGTACACATCAAAGGTCACCCCACGAAATGAGGCGTTTTGTAAATCGGTTTGCCAACTCATGGGAACATGCCTCCCGTAGTGCGCCCTGCATCTTGACCATTGACACGGTTGACCGACTCTGCCACTTGCTGGCCGTCAAGTTCAACCACGCTGCGCACTTCTATCACGGGTGGTGGCGGTGGATTTTTGAGGGCTTGTGTTAAATCGAGTAAAGGTTGAAGCACACCAGATTTTTCTAAGGTGTCAAAGGTGATCACATCTTTATCGATAGCTCGCTCATTCTTAATAAAAGGTGACGCGGATTCCCCAGTTAAGTATGGGCTAACTTTGATTGGATTATCTTCTAAACGTTGATCACGTTTTTGTAGCCAAATATCGATACCCGCAGGTAAATAAGGATATTTCGCCCCCTCTAAACCTTCATCTGCGAACTGCTTTGCATGTTTATCTTGTAGTGATTTTAAATTTTCTTTAACAATATCACTATTTTCTATATCAATTATTGCAGTTGCATAAGTTCCAAATTTAGCCAATAAGCTTTTATCTTGAGAATTAAAACCACTCTCTCGCCAGTTGGTAACATGCACAGGAAGCCCACCTGTTCCCGCGCCACCAATAGGATTAAACATGCCAGGCTTAGGTGTTCCTTTGCCACCTAAGACCCCGCCCAAGCCTGACCCACCACCAAATAAAAATTTTAATGCAGCAAAAGCAACAGCGGCTTGCGTCATGGCTTCAATAGCCGTTTTAGCTCCCATAGCTGCGGTCGTTAAGGTAGGAAATTCTTTGCTAAAATCAGTAAACTTATCAGCTAAATTACCTAACGCATCAGTAACTGGTTTTACTGAGTCTATTTCCGCAAATTCTGCTTGGTTTTTTGCTTGTTGTAACCTAAATGAGTTTAAACTAAATAATACTTCTTTTTGTATTGCACCTTCTCCTTGACCAGGAGCTGCATATTGCTGTTTATTGACTTCAGTTTCGACCTCTTTGACATAAGCTTGACGTGATCGCATAGCAAGAAGCGCCATTCTAGCCTGTTGGTCAGTAATTAATTGACCAACGGCGGAGCCTTCAAGTATACGATTCTGAGCTTCAAGTAAGATTTTTCGTTCTGGAGAATTATCTTTGGTTTTAGCTATTTCCGCTTGAAGGCGACTAAACTCTGGATTTTGTGCTGCAATTTTATCAGTTAACCTAACTACCGCAGTCACTGGGTCAATACCTTTTTCCTTTGCGTTTAAAAGTGTTTTGGTGATATCGATACCATAACCATCAACTTTAATGCCTTTGGCCGTGCTTACTAAGTCACTGCTAATTAATTTAGATAAGAGATTAGATAAGTTATTTCCCGCTTCATCTTGAGAGCCTGCGGTTGCCATGGCGCCTTGGTTATATGACAGTAACTTAGCGTAATCATCTAAACCTCCATACCCAAGAACCTTAGCACTGGCGAGCTGCTTCGGAAGCCACCTTGCCATATTAGTAAATTCAAAAGCACCTTCTTGACCTGCTTTGATGCTCATATCTAAGGCTTTAATAACTTGGTCAGGGTCACTAATACCATAGTCTTTTAACGCTTCAATAACAGTAGATAGCTCTTCACCATTAACTTGTGACATTGTGGCATAGGCTTGTAAGTCAGGAAGGAGCCTAACAATATCATCTTGACTAAAAACGCCTTTAGCTAACATTTTATCGAGTAAGTCAGCTGCACTTTCTTTCGTGCCTCCACCTTCTGTTACTGCTACCCTTACCAATTGGTCAAGCTCATTGATACCCGCGACTCGCCCTTTAGCATCACGATCACTGAAAGCTGTATTACTCATATAAGCTAAACGCTCTTCATATGACATTCTGTTTTCTACGGGTCTAGCATAGGCCACTCCACCCGCAATCATCGCTCCACCGATTTGAGTCAAGCTACCACCAATATCAGATAAGCGAGCCAGTTTATTCATACCTTGCATTTCGGTTTTTAGCTCACCTACACGTTGTCGCATACGTGAATAAGCACGGGATTGCTCATCAATGGAGAGTGTGCCACTACGGGCAAGGCGGTTATAAGCTGCAACTGTTTGTTGAATTTCGCGCTGTATGGCGCGCTCTGCACGGATACCAAGAGTTTCACGGGCACGGTTTTGGCGTCTGACTTCTTCCCCTAATGCCCGATTTTGGCGTATGCCTTCTTCGGCGGTGGTGCGTTGACGCTTACCGAGCTTCTCTTGGGCTTTTTCAGCATTCTGGCTCTCTTTGGTGCTGTCGCGCATCAATTTTGTGATCACTTTAGATGCCGCATCACGCGCAGACAGCACCATTGATAACTTAAATTCTTTCGCCATGGTTAACCTCGTTTGGATTTTTGCTTACGTTGACGGCGAGACTTGACGCGTGTCGTTTTCGATTTTGTTGATGTTGACTTGCCACCATGCAGGCGGTTTAAAGCATTGAGATAGCCGTCCAAGGCAGGACGGCTCATAGAAAGGCATTGTTGCTCAGTAAAGCCGTACTTACCGAGGGCTAAGACAACGGTTCGGAAGCTGTCTCGTCGCTGTTCTCGGTTCTCCGCTTTTTTTTTGCATCATCAATCGCACTGTCAATCACGTCATAATCCATACTGGTGAGGTTATCCAGTAGGAAATCCGTGGTGATATCCTCCAATGAGATATCGCCCAGTTGGGTGAGTGCGCGTTTAGTGAGTGCCATGCGATAATAGAGGTCAGCGCCTTTGGTTTCTGTTGAACCACAGGCCTCCTCAGTTTCATCAAGCGCATCATAAACGTCACGCATGACAGGGATTTTGACGGCAAAGTTCAAGTGACGCCTACCGTCGTGGTCAATCCCATCCAGTAACATCAGGGGTTTTACCTCTGCCATTATTCAATCACCTTACGCAATGCATTCAGTTTTAAGTCACGTTTTGCTTCGTTATCGGTGGAATATTTTTCCCCGACCTCTGTCACAAAACAGTCAAGGTATGAGATACGCTTACCCCCAGAGCCACTAATCGGGTATTGGGTCAGCTTCGAGCCTTCAATCGCGCCCCAATCCATATCACCGTTTAAAGGGATCACAACAGAAATAGACAGTTCATAGGTAGCTATACCGCGCATAAAACCCTTGGCACGTCCTGTTTTGTTCATGGTTTTGACAAGTTTGCGACCTGTGACTTCTTGCACATCCATGTCGGTAACTTCCACTTCGCGGCCGTCAATTTCTAAAACAATCGCACCTGCATATTCTTCTAACATCAGTGTTCTCCTTAGACGAACAAGTCAATGCGACCCGCAAACACATGCAAGCCATTGACAACATCGGCAGGGATAGCGGCATTCAGGCGGTTAGGGTCTTTACCGTCACGCTCAACCAACAATAGCCCTTTGTTTTCTTCCACATTTTCGAGGATTTCTTCCTCTTCGAGTTTAATCAGCACATCCAACAGCTCAGAGCGGACTTTTACGCGCGTGCGCTCATTGAGCTTGTCGCGTGGAAAGCGTTGCGAAATGCGCTCACGGCACGCTTTACGGGTATAATCCAAGGTGCGAATAGTGGTTAAATCCAGTAGCGCGGTATCTTCAACGCCTTCCACATTGCGGGTATACGTAGTAATGGCGCGCACAATCTGCACTCGGTTACCTGCGCCCACTTCAAGTGGGGTTAAGCCGTTATGTAAGGCGTTTTCTTGCTCATTGCGTCCCGCGCGTTTGGTCACAGGGGCAATATCTAACCCTTTCAATTCAAGGGTATTGAGTGGACGCGCTGGGTCTTCTTCCGAAGCAATCACAGCACCATACGCTGCACTGATTTGACACGGTAATTTTACCGAGCCTGGATACCATGCGATTGATGTCCGACCATCATTAATATCACTGGCGAGAGTGGTTCCTGTACTGAGCGTGCCTGTCCAGCCAGCCGTACCAATTGCGCCGCGTTGCTCCATGGCACCACTGACTTTTTCTAAATGGGTACGTAATTTTAACAGCGAGGCTTTATCACTAAATGGAATAGAAATAATGTTATGACCTGCCGCAAATACGGCATCAAGTGCAGGTTGAATATCGGCATTATTTTCACCGCCGACCATCGCGGTGACCGCAGCCGTAACCCCTTTGGCCGTCGATTGCACATCAATGACAATATCATTACCCCAATCACCCGATTGACGTGCTGTGAGCGTCACGGTGCCATTGGCTTCGCCTGTCAGCGCAGCGACCACAGGCAAGTGAGTATTCGCATTGACAATATCTACAACCGCCTGATTAAGCACAGATACCGTATCTGCTGTTTCAACAGGGATATCGAGGCGTTCACCACACACGAACAGTGAGAGCGTGCCACCCCGTGTGGCAGGCGCGGTGATAGTCAAGGTGGCACTGGCTTTTTTACCTGCGGCCGCCTCTTCAATACCAATGACCTGCAATTGTAAATAGGGGTTTGCATCAATCGCGGCTTTTGCCATGATGTGCGCTAACGAACCCGCGCCAAAGGCAACGGCGGCCGCGTCATCATCATAGATATCAAGGGGCATTAATGGCGATGCCTGCGCCGTCGATAACATTGACGCAATGATTAAAAGCGTTTGGGGGTTGCCTGGCAGCGTGCGCGTTGCCATACGCGTATTAAATTCAAAATATTTCCCAGGTTTGCGAATGCTACCCGGAATGGTATCAAAGGTTACCGTCATGATTTTTGTCCTTTGTTTGTGGCTTTCTTGCTCACCAAGACTAAATCACCGTTAGTCAGTAGGCGGCGGTAATAAGCGGTGTCTGGCACAGAGACCGCCTCACCATCGGTAATATAGCGACGGTGCTGATATTCAAATGACACCCGTAACGTGGGTGCGGCTTTCACTAACAGTGTATTCATGGTGTGGGTTTCCTTGTCGGCACTAAGTCCGCAGGCGCTTCAGCACTGCCAACACCCGGTGGGTCATAGTGCAATCCGACACGCAACAAATCAGGGTCGGGCTGTTGAAGCTTGCCGCGATAAAGATTAAAAAGGTTATCGGCTTCGTCAGGGTTGCTGGTAAATTCAGGCCAAGCGCCATTCGCGAGAACCTGCTCATGCCAACGGGTTTCAAACTCACACGCAAAAATTGACAGCGCACGCTCATTGACTTGCGTGTTGTAAAGCGTCCTGACAACACCAGGCATCAATGGGTCGATGGTCAGCCCTAAATCCTGCCCGGTTAACAAGCGACGAACACCGTGTATATGTCGATACGTGCCAACCTCATTGAGGTTGACACCACCTGTCCGGCTTGCAGCGTCACTGCGCGTGTTATAATCACCCACCATGACCACAAATTTACCTGTCACAATCACTTTCTGACGGCTGGTACTGGTGTATTTGCTGTTTGTGATCCCGCCGAACGTCACCCAAGCTGCCGGAAACGCACGGATGATATTGCCCATATCCACATCGAGTTCACCGCTGTAGCTGGCAACTTCACGTAACATACGCCCCATGCCAAGTGTTAGACGTTGAATGATGCTGCTTTCGATTTGAGTGATCAAAATGCACCTCCGCGCGTTGAGTCACGGCCAAACTGACGTTGACTGCTTCCAAATTTCATTTGTGAAGACGACTTGATCACTTGACCGTTATCGGAACGCCCCAGACTAATTTTACCTTCGGCCACGCGTTCAAAAAAACGAATAGCATCGTCATAGCGAGTCTGGATTTCAGGCCTGGACATCTTATACGTTGTTGCCAGATGGTAACGGGCAATGTCACAGCATCGCCCTGTTAATATACGAGCACCATCAGCAAAGGGGAGCACATAACGCCCCACAAGATAACCGTCAATTTCACTGCTCGCGCGTTCCAGCGCATAAACCATCACCTCAGCATTGATTTGTCCTGTCATGGCTTCATCAGTGAGGCTCACGCACTCACGCTCACCAAACGCTTTCAGCATGTCATCTTGTGTGGCGTACATAGCAGGCTCCCTTACTTGCCTTTCGGTGCGGCTTTATCATCCGATTTTTTATTTTCGGATGGCTCTGCGGACGCATTAGGCGTTTTTAAGAGAGCAAGCTCTGCGTGTAAGGCTTGATTTTCCTCAGTCAGGCGCTTCACTTCCGCTTGCAGTGCCGCAATTTGCTTCTCCGCGCCAGCATCAGGCTGCTTTTTTTCTGTACCCACTTCACCTACTGAGACCACGAGCATCGGTTCAGATTGCAGCACGTTTAGCTGGTCTTTGGTGAAGTGGTCGTCTGGGTACTCCGTTGCAGTGTCACTGTGCGCAATCCCACAGCGACGAAACCCATTCACTTTTGCAGTAATAATAATCGGCATTACGCATCACTCCCTGTTGAGCCGTAGGCTAATTGCCAAAAACCATAGCCCCCTGCGGCACGTGCTTCGGCACCGAACAGGAATTTTTTGCGCTTAAAGACGCCGTCACTGTTCATGTCGGTTTGCTCAACCAGCACAGGCGCTTTGCGCTCTTGGTAGATAATCGGTAAAACGGCTTGGGTGGTATCCAGTAAGAACCATGCCGTATCTGAGGTGATACGCGCCGAGACCACGACTTCAGCAGTACCTTTGTAGATATTGACCTTGCCATCTTCCAAACGGTCAGCCGTCATGAGGGCGTTTGCAATATCTTCCAGCGCAGGGGGAACCAGTAAAATATTCGGGTTCACATCCAGTGGGCGACCTTCGTCGTCTTTCATGTTACGCAAAGCGGTTCGTGCTGCACCATAAGACGCCATGGCGGCTGCCTGTGTTGTAATGGAGAGTTTTTTCGTCCCTTTATTGGAAACCGAGTTTTTACCTACAGGGTGGTCAGTATCAAAGAAGTATTGGCCGTCATAACACGGGCGTTCAAAACCGAGGTTAAGCACTTCATAGACAATTTCGTCAGCCAACATGCCCGCAGAGCGACCCGCACCTTTGGCTTGAACCGCGTATTTACCTGTACTGTCATCTTCAATGTCGTTACGGTCGACCTCAATCGTGGCTTCCCAGTCGTCATTTTCGATGGTGTATTTATGGGCGGAGAGTGATTTAATCACTTTTTCACCGACCCAACGTTTCATCGCAGGGAAGTTGGATAACCAGCTGTAATCTTCCGATTTCCCCGTAGACGGCACTTTCATGGCGATTTTTTGCCAGGTTGAAGGCGCATCCTTTAATGCATTGTTAAATGTCATATTAATACTGACAAATAACGCGCTGATATTGGCTTTATTCACAATCATAGTATTTTCCTAATTAACCCATCGTGACCCAGACACCATCTTCGGTGACTTCCAACACACGACCCGCAGGGGTAGTCGTGGCTTCTCCAGCCTCACACACCGTCACAGAGTCTTTCACATCACACAATTTGCCTACATGGGCTTGCGTGACAGGCTTAGCCGTATCGTTGCCTAAACAAAAGGCTTTTTGGCGACGCACCATCACACTGATATCGCCTTGTTCACCGTCGCGGTTATCGGCAAAATCATCCGAGACACCCAGCACAGTTAAACCGGGTGCACCAGGGACAGCAAACCCGTCGGCATTGGCGCACACAATGTGCCCGCCATAGATACGCACGGCAGCAGCGCAACGTACCGCAAACAATTCACCGTCACGGTGAGGGGTATTTCTATCTTGGGTCATGAGTTACTCTCCCAACTGTTTTTTAAATTCTTCGGGGTCAAGCCCGAATTGGCTGCAAATCGCCAACTGGTCTTCGGTCAGCTCCGTGGTCACAGTGGTACTTTGCTCTGCGCCTGCGGGTGCTTTACCCTTGGATTGCAGTTGTGTTAATGCCGCAATCGGGGTAGCTTTTTCGAGATAACCTTTAAGTGCGTCAGGGTCTTTACGCCCTAAGTCTTCCGCCCAATCTTTCATGGCCGTGTTGAGACGCCCATCACTGAGCGCGGCCTGGATCAGACCACTCACTTCCTGTTGCTGACCTGCGTTCAACGCTTCGTTGTACTTCGCTTGCAGTTCAAGATAGCCTGCAAGTGGTACATGTTTGGTTGGGTCGTAGGCTTTACTGGACAGGTCAGCAATCAAGGTTTCTTTGCCTTTGAGTAAATCCACGAGGCTTTGATTGGCAGCGACGGTCGTACCTTGACCATTTGAAATCAAGTCAATCGCTTTTTGCAGTTCCGTTTTGATGTCTTCTGCCGTGGCGGTAGCTGGCAAATTCAGCATCCAACGCAGATTACTGAGTAGCTCTTTGATGAGTTCTTCATCCACAGTGAGATCCTCTTCGGTGGGTTGAGAAAGTGCAGCAAACTGAGAAGCAGCGGCAAGCATCACTTCATCCATACCATCTACTGCGGGGGTGTTAGTCAGGGCAGCATGGAGCAGCACTGTCACATGACCGTTTTTGTCGTAATTAAAGACAGGGGAAATAAAGCGGTACTCTTTGGCGGTAATGGCCGCTGCTGCCGCGTCCGTCCATTCCACATTAATGGCATACAGCCCATCGCCTTCGCGCCATTCCAACGCCGTAAACCAACCCGCTGCGGGCGCAGGCTGTCCATTGGTCGCGGCACGCAACGTCTGGTGTTCATAATCAATCACGTAAGGTGTTTGACGGGCTGCGACTTGCGCAATTAAAACGTCAGCGAGTTCACGGGTCATGAGCCAGTGGTCACATTCAAACGGGCGACCATCGACAGCACGAAACTCGCCAGCGGGGAAGAGCTGGATTTCGTTAAGGTTTTGGCTGAGAATTTCAGCGACACAAGCAGCAATGTATTTTTTCATGTGGGCAGCATAACAACTGCCAATAAGGGGGAGTGTGTGAAGAGGTTCAGCACTCGGTGATAAAGCGAGAAAAGTAAAATGACTGAGGGCTTACAATGCAATCTCTACGATAACGCATTTAAACCCCGTTTAAAAACGTTTTAAACATCCAACCACGAACAATGACACTCAAAACAATTAAAACGGCTCACAGCGTCTTACAGGCGTTATTTTATCTTACTCAATCAGTCGGCTTAAATAATCTTCCACTGTTAACGTCATACGGTACTGATCCCACTCGTCCAATTGCAAGAAAGGTCGCGCTGGGATTTTGATTTTATAGGCGGGTAACGTGTGGTATTGACTGAAGTTGCTGCGCGACTTACGGACAAAACGATTACCGACGGTGCCGTCTTTACGCTGCCGATAATAGGCTTGCTGACTGCGTGCAGGAATATTAATCTCACCACCTTCTTGATGGATACGCGCATACTTTACATTGGTGCCCACGACGGCACTGTCATTATCACTGTATTGACCGATGCTGCTGGCTAATCGCCCACTGTCTTGCAGTATTCTCCCGCCTGCTCGACGGCGAGCATAAGCGGGACTCCACCCCAACCACGCGGGGCGACCTTCTTGTGCGAAGTTTTCCTCTACCGCATCCGCCATCATTCCGGCTAATTTGCGCATCAATGGTGCGCGACTTTCGATACCTTCGACCAGTTTTTGCAGTGCGGCTTCGTATTCGCGTGTATCAATTTTGACGGTGATCATATTAACCTCAAAAGTCGGTTTGCGTGGTGACACGCTGCAATTGATTATCTTTAACTTCAACGACCCACCAACGCTTTTCGTGTTGCGTTGCATAGTATTGAACCCCATCCTCACCCAACCGCATTTTTTGAGGTGATTCAATAATTTGCTGTACAAATAAGTAATCGACTTGCGTGATATCCTGTTGGGCGAGTGCCTTAATGGTGGGCGCATCAACATAAAATGCCTCTGTATTGGGTGCGGAAGATTGAGGACGCGCGGCAATGGGATAACGTTGTGCAGGGTTAGGTTGTGTGGCATTGACCGCCTCTTGATACCCTAAACGAAAGTCCGCGCCTGTGAGTGAGCCTGTGATGTATTGACTCGCGGCCGTTGGGGGGTATTTATCTAATTCAGGTTGATAGCTGACTTGTCCAGGATTAAAACCAAAACCAGGGTCAGGCGTATACACTTGCCCGTCTTTGGGATTTTTAAAGCCTGTGACGGTACGGGTTTCACCTGGTACGCCATACTCTTGTTCAACGTCTACCAAGCGCCCCTCAGAGGATTGCACCATCAACCCCAAACGCTCAACATCTTCAGCACTGCGCGTGCGCACACGGCAGCGACAGCGATAACCATCGGGCGGATAAATGGTTTGCCAAATCGGATCGTCATAGCGGGCAATAAACCCATTGAGTGCCGCATGAGAAGGACGAATACGATTATCCATAATCCCCACGCGCTCCCAATAAGGGCGCTCCTCGACGGTTGCCATTTGCTGCTTGTAACGTCCTGCCATGTACGACGATTGCAGATTGGTTTGAAATATCGTGTCTAATCGACGTGGCGTTAAACGCTTGCCGTGCAGCTCTCCCGTATCCCTATCCGCAACCAAACCTTTCCCGAGCCAGCCTTTTTGTTCAAGAATGGGGATGAGGCGTCGTTCAAAGTCGGCATAGGTCTCCCCCTTTTCAAGGGCTTCGTTTAACGCTTGGCGAATATCGTGCAAGATATCCAATTTGAGTACACCCGCCACGGTAAACGCTTTGGCGTGGGCTTGCGCTTCAATATCATAGTGGTGATAACCCAGTATATAGCCCTTACTTTCAAAGTAAGCAATCGCCTCCGCAGGGGGGAGGCTCATGGCGTAGCGCAAATCTACCGCTTGTTTAGCTGTCGGCATGGAGACGTCCCCATACATCCGCCACAAAGATAGCCTGGCTCAATAACGTTTGAAGCGTGCTGTCATCCAAGAGCGGGTAACTTTGCGCAATAATATTCATGGCCTCATCCACACTTTGACCTTGCTTGAGTGCGGCGACCATGGGCGTTAAGAGTTGGCTCATAGCTGCCCCAATGGTGTCAGACTGCGGCGGTGCATTATCGAGGGTGATTTGTGCTGGATCTATTCCGTCTGCTTCTACCGTTTGACTCAGCACGCCCAAACCGTGACGTGAACGACCATAGCTTAATGGTGTGGGTAACAACGGCAGGGCTTGGCGCGCTTGCAATACAGGTTCATCCTTTTGGGCTTGCGGAATAGCGGCTTTCTTATGCACCCAAGAAACAGGGATACTCTCCACACCTGCGGCTACCAACTTACCCACCGCATCAGCAAACTGCGGTAAATCAACCGCTTCACGGGTATCAAACACAAAACGCGGTAAACGACGCGGATTCACGTCTTGATAGCCATTGAGTGCCAATAACATTTGAATAAGCTGGCGAAACATGCCTTCAAGCTGGCGAGCATCGGCGGTTTTTAAATCGTGGCGTACTTCGTTATGCACATTACCGAGGGCATTGGTAGAGCTTTTTCCGTCCGCCTGTGAGGTTAATGTCCCTCCTAAAATCACTTTGGATTGTGTCCGTTCAGCCCAAGCAATCATTTCCATGAACGGGTCAGAGCCACCCCCTGCGGCGCTCTCAAAGTTGATGTCTGTCCCTTGTTGAACCGTTGCAACCGCGTCATGTCCCAAGTTAACCAGTGCATCTAACAGTTTATCTTTGTCCTCATCGGACGTGCCCGCAGGGTATTTGGCAATCCGTGCAGGCAAGCCATAAATCTCTAAGAATTCGGCAAAATCACGCAACGAAAAGTTTTTAAACAGGTACGGCCAGACGAGAACGCGGAATAACCCACTGGTGGCAATAAACCCACTTCGGGCATTGTGACGATGCACCAGCCAACCAAACGGCCATAACTCCGAGCCGTTCATTTCATCGGTGTTAAGGCGAATTTCGTCGCGTTGCTCAGGCAAGGTACGGAACCAATAATGGGGGCGTAGGTGCAAGGCTTTGGGTAACCACGTGTTATCAAGGCGATCCCATTCCAATTCTTGGCAACTAAACCCATGCCCTACCGCTTCCATCCCATTGAGGATAATGTCTTCAATTTCGGGCATCGCATCAAACCAGGCTTGCACGTTCGCGGTCATGTCTAGCTCGGCTTTGGTGGCATTTTTCGGTGGCTCAATCGACCAATCCAGCGTTAATAACGCATTCTTGCGCTTTTCCATTTCGGCAAAGATATGGCCGTCACGCTCGACCATATCCCCAAACAGGCAGGCCTGCGCACTCAAGTCACCCCGTTCAGCCGCTTGTAAGATACGCGGAAGCTTACGGATAGTGAGTCCACGTGAGGGATGATCAGGATAAATGCGACTCATCCGTGCTAATTTTACGGTTTGTGACGTTTTAAAAACTTCACGTTGTAGCGGGTTACCGTGTATATCCACAATTTTTGACATAATAAATTCCTACCAAGCACCCGACCCAAAGCGTCGGCCTTCAGGTCGGCGGGGGCGAGTTTGAATATCGGTGTTACCTGCACGAGAAACCGCCAAAGACCAAAGCATGTGTAAGGCATCAGGACCATCATCATGGTCAGCCTTGGGAAAGTGTCTCAGTTGGTCAATCAGCGTGTGTTGTGTTGCGTGTAAACGAATAAGCCCATTGACCATATGAGGTTGTAATGACTCAATGCGCAGGGCTTTATCACTGTTTGGAATGACAGGGATAGCAGGAACGGGTATCCCCAACATCGCAGAACGCTTCACTAATTCGGTACGTAAAAACTCTTGGAAAGCGATGGACTCAAACGCCCACGTTAAACAGCCGTATTCGCGCTGATAGTCAATCACATCAGAGATAATACGGTCAGGTAAACGCCGTTTGATATCTGCCTCAACCACATCAAGGATACCTGTCATGCGATTGAATCCGCCCACGAGCAAGGCTGACGGGTCACGGGTTTTATTCTGCTTACCGAGGCTTGGGTCACATGCCCCGTAAAAAATCCAATCGGAGAGATGGTTAGACCAAAAGGTAATGCAACTGGCAAAAATCGCATCTTCACCGCTCACGGGGTCATTTTGGTATTCGGAGTCAAACGTATCATGACCATCACGCGCACGAATTTTCATGAGGGTTAACAGTGGACGTGCCGCCCAAGAGACTATCGAACCTTCTAACATTAAAGGTTCATTCTCATGGTAGAAGCGCTCAGCTTCCTCAATTTGTTTATTGTGGATCAAGGTTTCCCATTCATCCCACAACTTCATATTGGCAGGCATCTGGAGAATGGCTTTAAACCGTGCCGTCCGCCACATGGCATTATTGAGGGTACGAGAAAGTACCGAGTCATAGTGCAAGATAGTTCCGATGTAAACGATGTCGGTTT
Organism: Providencia sp. PROV130; assembly: GCF_028482225.1. Taxonomy (NCBI): domain Bacteria; kingdom Pseudomonadati; phylum Pseudomonadota; class Gammaproteobacteria; order Enterobacterales; family Morganellaceae; genus Providencia; species Providencia sp. PROV130. The sequence continues at coordinate 20,812 of NZ_JAMPQC010000031.1, forward strand.
TACCCCCAGCTTCACCGAGTGGCATCACTGTCTTTTTTAACCAGTTATGCAGTTTTTCGCGCTGCTCAGGGTTACGCACCATCTCATCGTTTTCGATGTCATCGAGTACCACTAAGTCAGGGCGATATGGGCCATGTCGCAACCCCCGCAATTTTTTACCGCTACCCGCAACCGTCACTTTGATATTATTGCGTGTGACGATAGTCCCCATCTGCCAGGTACGCCCTTGACCGCAAATATCAGGGTAATCATTTTTCAGTCGTGGGTTATATTCCAGTTCGGCTTTAATGGCTTCGAGCATGGGGTACGCTTGGTCGATACTGTCCATAATGATGACAGGGTATTTTTTCAACTCACGAATAATGCACCACAGCGTGAAGAGTTGACTCACCAGCGTCGATTTAGCCTCACCACGCGGTGCGGCGATGGCGTCACTTTCGGCATCTGAACTGGCCACAATCGCAGGTAAACGACTAAAAAGATAATCATGCAACTGACTGCGGGAGTGGTGACGCACATAATGCGGGAAATAGGTTTCCACAAAGAAACTGTAGCCGTTCTCAGCATCCGCCACTTGCGACCGCCTTGCCTCAGCCGCCTCGGGGTCAGCATCAAAGCCCAAACACTCTGCCTCAATGGTTTGGCGCAGTTCAGTGATGTAGTCCTGTAATGAGGCTTTAAACGCTTTTAAGGAAACCTTTTTTGCCATTACGCCTGTTCCCAACTCATCATCGTATCAAGAACCGCAATAGCACCGCCCATTAAACCTAAATAATTAGGGTAGCGCTCCTGTAACTGAGTAATGAACACTTGTGTTTCTTTTTCTGCTTCCGCTAACAAGTGCTTTTCCTCTTCGGTTGCTTCCGTCGCAACAAAACCACGTATTTGATATTGATAGTTTTTTATTTGTTCTTTAATTTCATCCATATGCACGCTCCAATTCTTCGGCAAAAGCTTCTAAAATTTCCACAAACACCACATTGTGTTGTGGGTACTTATCACTGATAAACTGCCCGAACCGTTGGATCACATCGATGGCCGTTGCCAATTTATCCGTTTCAGGCAGTATTTTTTTACTGGCGGACGTGGCTTTATTAAAGGCATCTGCAAGGCTTGCCAACAGCTCAACACGCTTCTCGGCAGGAATATCAGGGTTTGTATTGATTTGCTCTGTCACGGCTTGACATTGCACAACAAGGCTCATCAATACCGCACGGCCTGCATCTTCGACACCACCACCTGCTAACATGTGCGCGGCACGCATTTTGTCCCAATCGTCATTTTTATCTTGGGCTTCCTTCTTCCAGCGTCGTGCGGTCACAAAGGCCACGCCAATTTGACTCGCTGCGACTTCCAGAGAAAGCTGGCTAAAGATGTAAGCGCGCCGTAACTTATCGCGTGTCTCTTGCGGATACGCCATAATTACAAGCCCATTTTCGCGCGGATTAAAATCAGCGCCGTGCTGACCACACAGGCGGTGACACCACCTGAAATAGCGCCTGCCACATAACCACGACGAATAGCCCCATTGGTCGCTTCTTCTCGGATGAGATCAATTTGTTCATCCATGTTTTCCATTTGACGTTCAATTCGATGTTCAATCCGACTTAATTGGCTGTTAATGGACAGTAAAACGTCTTTTTTACGTCCCTGTTGTGGGCGTTTTTTCATCGCAAACTCCTTGAGGATGGAGGCTTGATAGCCTCATGGGTATCGTGATAACGGCAAACAAGGCCGTCTAAATAAGTGGGTCGATTACTGAGGGCTTGCGCGCGGTCACAGGTACTGACAACACGTAACCAAAACCCTGTACTCAGGAAAATAACCAAGTACACCAGAAGAGCGGCAACAACTAACACGGGCATACAGCGCCGTAATAACGGTGTCATCTTCATGGTGTGACCTCTCTGCGGCACTCTTTAACGACGTCTTTTACATAGCCTTGTAAGTAGTCGAGTTTGTCCTGATCTCGTTTGATATCGGCTCGGATATCTTCAACAAGGAGTCCAGCTTCAACAGAGAATTGGATTTCGGCTCCATCGCCCACGGTGCGGGCGCTGGAATGGTGGCTTGCGGTGAGCTGACAGGTTGCAAGGTCGGCGCGGGCGAACTGCAACCGACGACGGCCAGTAGACAAATCATCACGCAAGGCTTGAGATTGGGCTTTTTCACGAGCTAGCTCCTGTGTGTAATACGTATCTAATCGGGCTTTTTCGCGCTGGGCGTCTTCCATGCGTAACATAGCTTGACGTGTTGCGGCGGATGCCTCATCCGAGATAGCCTTTAACTGGCTGGCATGCGTCGCTTGGTTAGTCTGAATAATGGTGTTGTAGTGATAACGCGCCAGCATGACACCCGCAAATGCACCCGCTGCAAATAACAGCCACGCCCCCACAATAAGGGCAATTTTCAATGAGCGGGTTAATGTGTTTTCTGTGATTGAGTTCATGGTGTTGCCCCTGCGGTATTCACCTGCATTAACTCCCAACACAACAGTTCAGCTTCTTGGTTACGGCGTATAACTTGGCCGTAGCAACCACCAGGCTGACCTTGAGTTTTACGACAGTCTTTCCCACCATCAAATACCCAACGTGGGATCTCTTTACAGGCTCTCTCGATGTCACCCGCCTGTAACTTGCGGTAGAAGGTGGATGAAAAGCATTTACCCGCACCGATGTTATAAGGGCAAAATGAAGCAATACCTGCGATTTGAGGCGGTGTGAGTGACACAGGAACATGTTTTTTCACCCAGGCAATGGCTTTATCTCGCTCAATAGCATTTAAGCGTGCGCATTGTGCCTCAGTCAGCTTTTCACGAGGTTTTACGGGACGGCCATCGATACGAGTAACGCCTTGGCACACTGTCCAAATTCCGCCTGCATCTTGATAAGCGGTGGTGAAGTTACCTTCTTTTTCTTTGATAAACTGGTCAAATATCTGGCTTTCACTGGCTCCACCCACAATCAATGCCACAACGGCGGCAGTCAGATAACGCTGCTTCATATCCATGTTATAAATCCTTGGGGGATTTGATGGATGCTTCAATCAGCTTTTCGGCATCCTCATGAGAAACGGGTTTATTCGAGAAATAGTTCTCTAAAATACGCGTTCGGCGTTTTTGCTCTCGGCGATTCAATAGGTAGGTCAATGTCCCAAGCAGCACACTGGCAAACACACCAATGAGAAATCCCCACTCATACAATGACAAGCCACTAAAAAATAAACCCAATCCAGCGAACCAATACGATATTTGAGTGATGAACTGGGTTATCTTTTCATCCATGCATCTGTCCTTTTCAAGGAAAGAGATCGGGTTCATGGCAACCTCCTCACGCTCACATAACAGCCTCCAAAAAACCGAGGGAAATGGACGAAAAACCCAATCAAAAATAAGAGAGTTTGAGTATAAGGAGATGGGGAAATAGAGAGTGTTTGAAGGGGTTCAGCAGTTAGCTACCAAACCCGAAAGGGGGTTTTTAGTGTGTCATAAATCACACTCGAATATCAATCAAATAAACGGTTTTGTGCGGCTTCTTCTGCATCAAGGTCACGCAATAGCTTCCACCCAATGCGATCACTAAAGCCATACTTAGGACACAATAGCGCCATGGCTTGACGACGTGAACGGCCTTGTTCGCCCAACGTTAGCAACTCTTTAATAAAGCGTTGATTGCGGATTTGGCGAAAAGCTTCTTCACACCGTGGGATATAAAATGCTGTTTTACCAATGTAATGCAAGAGCTGCATACATTCGTCTTCGCTTAACACTTCGCGCAATAGGCGATGAACGCCCCCCGTGCGCTCTGCGGCCTCACCACTGACACCTGCTAATGTAACACCACCAAAGCGGCTAATGAGTCGTGATGTGGCGTTATAACCAATAACATCAATAAGCTGTTTAGCTGAATCTGGTAAGAGCGTTTCGAGCCGTGCAAGTTCGGCTTCATCAATCGTGGTTTGCATGTTACCCCCTAAAATGAAAACACCCTCCAAAAGGAAGGTGTTCAGTATTTCATTTTTATTGGGGCTTGACGTGTTGAAGGGGTTCAGTGGTTATTGAAAACTAACAATGATTTTATCTTTGTTTTCACTATACCAATTTACTTTATAACTATAAATTTGGTCATTTAGTGTAACTCGACAAAATCGAGTTACACTGTCAGTATCTAAATCATATTGCTCAGGATTTTTAACAGTTGTTCCAGGTATTAACATATCTTCTAACGCATTCATTACTTTAGTGGAATTACATTTAGGTAATGAACCAACTGTTGAATTATAATAAAAACCAACCCCAAAGAACGTAAGAATAACAATCACAATCAATATAGCTCTTTTTCTTTGACTAGAGTTATAGCCAAGTTTAGATGTGTCGATATTGCTTCCGTTACTCATAAAGATTAACTCCTAAAATAAATTCGGTTGTCTTGCGGTTAGGATAGCAGATTGTTTATAGCGTGATAATAAGTCCCACGCATGGCGATCGCTAAAACCAAACTTAGGACACAGTTTTATAACGGCTTTAACCCCAGATAAACCGCCCTTTAAAAGGGCGTTATATTCACTGATAAATCGTTGGTTACGCCATTCACGCATGGCGGCTGAAGCATTAGGAATATAAATTTCAGTACCACAAAAATGAGATTGAAGCGTGACTGAATTATGCTCACCAATAACATGTAATAGTTGCTTAAAGCGTTCTGTATCCGTTGTCTTCGTGAAAACAAACGTTGTCCCGCCAAAGACTTCGATTAATTTTAGTGTGTCTGGATACCCAATTAACCCCGCAATATGCCGTAATGTTTCAGGGAGTAAATGCTCAACGGTTTTGAGATCCATTTTTCGCCCTCCGTTTAGCATCAATAATTAAGGCTTTCATTAAGTTAGACAACTCATCAAACGTTAACCACTCTATTTTTTCACGCTTAAACATATGTTTAGCCATTGCTTCTGCATATGACCAGGGGCGTTTTGCTTCAGAAAGTAACGCCTCAATTTTACTCAAAATAACTTCCCTTGTTGCGGGGACATTAGGGCGACGCCCGTATTTACGCTTACTTTTGCGCGGATAACCTTGGTCATGGAGATAATCACGAACTTGGCTCAATTCATCTAACGTTAGCTTTTTAGCGGAATTTTTACCTGTCATACGAACAAGGATACTGCGATAGGTTTCATCATCTAATTTAAGGTACTGTTGAGCCGCCTTGATGATACCAATTAATATCTTTGCATTAGGGAATGTCATTAATTTGTCTCCTCTAAGTTTGCGTGACCAGTCACGTTGGTTAAGTTGAGCTGACGCGCATCACGGGTTAACCAGCAATTAGATTGACCGATAAATAATCCTTTGCAATGGTTAGGCATTTGCTCTTTACAATGCGGACAAATGCCTAACTTGGCTTGCTGACGCTTGAGATGCTCAAGGTTGCACAGTAAGAGCAATGAAACCAATTCGTTACGGTCATAAGGTTCACGGCCTGGGTTACGATTTACGCAAAGATAATCAAGAGCCTCTTTTTCTAAGTCAGTAAAAGTGAACTCCATGCGGTGCAAACCATCTTTGCGCTGATTAGCACGCTGGCGACGCTTACGCGCCGCTGCTTGTGAAGGTGCTCTTAAATTAGTCATGACCGAGTACCTTTGGTAATTCACCTTGATAGCGGTAACTGTGACCATCAACACCGTGAGATAAACGTACTTTTTTACCCGCTTGATAGCCGTCATATGCGGCTTGGTCTGATTGTTTGTGTTTCTGAGTTTCACGCACAGTTACACTGCTAGCGTTGTATTTTTCTTTTAGACGCTCATGGAACGCGTCCATTTTCTTATCTTCGTCTTCAGGGATGGCAAATTCACATACCGCTTGCCAAACACCATTTACCCAGGCTTCACACCAAGTATCAGCAAGGTCAGTTTTCTTACTGGGCTTGGTGTTTTTATGTAGACTATTACGGTACTCATTACGGCCTTTGGTAATCTGACGAGAGAGCACTTCGAAGGCATAACTTGCAATTTGAGGGCGTTCATCAATACCATAGAACACAACCACACGACGAGAACCACGCCAGCTATAGTAATGGCGTACACCGAACGCATAACAAACCACATGCAGTAAATACGACATGTATCGAGGCGGCTTCTGCGCACTTGATGGCACTTTATGGGTTTCACACTTGGTCACTTCACTCAATGACACATCGGATTCACTCAATCCGTGCTCTTGCATCATTTTTTGTGCCATGCGCAGTGCGGTTGCTGCCTCTTCAGAGCTGCTATTATTTCGTGCCTTATTCAGTAGCTTTTTGATTTTCTGTAAATAACGCTCTTTATTACTCATGGTGAGACTCCTTACCATATGCTGAACACGTAGAAGAACAACCACCACGAGGCCAATCATTACAGCTATCGCACAGATTTGATTTGGCAATGTGATTACGAAGCTCCTTAGCAAAATCACGGCAATTGAAAATTTCATCTCTTAATGCCGACTTTACCTTTCCCATGTAATCACGATCAGGTAGAGAGTCGAGAATGGATTGTAACGATTCTGCTAACTTATCAACGCCTTGAGCTTGTAATTCACGAATATAGTCATTAGATAATTGAATATCATCAGCGCTTAACGCAATAAAAAGTGGCTCACAAAACTCACTGGAGCGCTCTCTTGAAACATCAATTTGTGGTGTTAATGGTGTGAATGGACGAACATAACAAACAGGTGTTGCTGTAATAATGAATTTCGGTTGAATCATATTATGAGTTGATGCGTTATTATTAAGCATAAATACCTCATTATCTGAATTTAGGCGTAAGCCAGCCTCTGCGGGTTTACGCCATTAATTAAAAGGTTAAGTTTTTTAGTGAGTTACATTATTTAGCAGTTTAATGTATCAATATCGATGTAATAAGGTTCAATATCGATTTCTACAATGGTTCTTTCGCCTTCATCTTTAGCTCTACCTAATGTTCTCACTGTAGGGCCTCCTCGTAAAAAGCGACTACGTTGATAAATGAAGGTGTGACCAACAAGGTATTTTTCATTAAATTGTTTGGCTGTTAGCTTGGACACGATGACCTCCAGACGATTTGAGACAGTAATCAGCACGACATTCCGCCCATCTGCGATTTACTTCTTTACGTGCTAGGCGGACAGCATCAACCCAATTTTTATGTGCTTCAGCAAATAATTCTTTACGTTCTGCAATCGCTGCGCTTGTTGCATAATGAATAAATGACATATCACACTCCCGCAATATCAAGTGAAATAGGGGCATACTGATCACTATCACCAACGCGCTCATAAATACGGACATACTGACGGCTACCAACGACTTGAATCGCTTCCCCAATCGCCTCCATCGCGCCAATCCAGCGCGTATCTTTAATATCTAAGCGGCGTAATGAAAGCACAGCACCTGTATTAATATTGCCTTCTTTATCAACGGCAAAGGCCTGGTCAATAATGGAATGGATTTCAGGTTTTGCACCTTGCACCCAATCCTTTAAGCATTCATCAATCAATGCTTTAGCCGCTTGTAAACGTTCATCAAAGGCAATACGGTCTTGTATTGCGCGTTGGATTTTGTAACGGCCATCGAATGAATACAGTGTGACATTGCCTTTTTTACCCCCTACATTAACGCCGAATTGTTCTGCCGACAGTGCGATGAATGCTTCAATATCACCGAAAGCAGCAATTTTAAATTGACGTAATAACTCACTGATTTGTTGAGCTTGAGTGACTAATTCACCAACCAATGCGTCACGCTGCATATCGATGGGCTTAATTAAATCAATAGGGGTTAAAATGCCTTTCGCATCGCGCCAGTAGTTCTCGATTACTTCATGTTGTGTAAATTGTTTTGGATTAGTGTGCATTGCTTTTCCCCTTATTTGTTAGTTTCATTGCTTCGATTGCTTTTTTGATACCAAGAGACATTCTTTTTGCAATGTCGATTTCATTGTCTGTTGCGCCACGCCCTGTATGGCTGCCGATAATTTCATAATTCATTGTGCCATTGTTATTCTCTGTAATGTTGATTGTAATTTGTACAGCCATAATCCCTCCTAATGTATTGATTCAGACCAGTAAACACGGCAACCTTCGGTATCGAACACGCCTTGTTTACCCTTATGACTATTAAAATATTGGTAAGACGCCTTACCTTCCTGAATGAGTGCATCACAATAGCTGTTTCGGGCTACGTGAATGCAAGGCTTACCTTGACGGGTGATCACACTCAATATGGTGACGCCTTGCTGCTCTAAGTTCTGCGCCACTGAGCCTGCACGTAGCAAGTCAGAGACAATGGATTGGTTTTCAGCCGTAATAGTGATATTCATGTAGTACCTCATTGCTTTTTAACTGATTGAAGCTTTTCAATTTCGGCTTTAGCTTCGGTAAATAAATCAATTAACTCATCTAAATGTGAAACGTGAAAACTGGTTCGCTCTTCAGCAGTGCAACTTGCTTGCCCTCTAAAGTGGCTAATGCTGCTTATTGCACTGTCTAACCTTTGAGTAATAGATTTAGTCATGTAGCCACCTAATTAATCAGCATTTCTGAGAATTCATGAACCATTTGAACATCAATAGGTTGACCACTAATTTGGCTACCATTAGATATCCCGCGTAAGAACTTAAACAAACGGCGAGCATTACCTTTACACGCTTTATAAAGGGCATTTAATACTTCTGGTTCGGACGCTTCGGGCAACATCGCGGTGATCATGTTGGTAATATCATCCTCGGGGAGTGATTCCCCCATACGTAAAGCAAAACCCACACGGCTGTACAATTGCTTGTACTCTCCGCGTTTACCTTTTAAGTTAAGAATCAAGCGAGGCATACCTGCGAGCACAATACCAACCCCTGATTTATCATGGATACGGCGCAAGGTTTCTAAGGCGCGGTAGGGTAAGTTTTCAGCTTCATCGACTAAGATAATACGACCAGAATCACGCAGATTTTGTATAATGGATTCGCTCAATTCGTGCATGTTGCCACGCTTACTTAAACCCAATTTGTTGCACAACTCCTCCAAAACAACACGAGCGGTATAACCTGGGTCAGCTTCGATAAGCACTGCATTTAAATTTTCTTTGGCGTACTGACGAATAATCATGGTTTTACCCATACCTGCATCACCATAGATAACGTTAATATCACTATCCATGTGCGCCATACGGATAACATCACGCCCTTTACGTGCCATTAACGTATCAACATAGACAGGCTTAATACGACGTGATTTATCACGCTCTTGTTCACGAGATATGAACTGACGGACTTTTTCTTCTACCGCATTAACATCGCCGTTATACTTATTTTGCAAAAACTGATTAATTACTGCCGTACTGACTCCTATACCGCGAGCCGCTTGAGCTTGTGACCAGCCTTTGTTATTCATCATCGTGGTAAGTTCATTAACGATAGACATCGTAAACCTCCGTTATTGGTTACCTGCTTTCGCAGATAAGTATTCATATTCAGATTGTAAAAACGTAATCGGTTTTCTTGGTGTCGTGATAGGTTCATCCGTAGGAATAAAGCCACCAAAATCAGGCGTAGGCTTAGTGTCAATTAGTGGGCGAGCCTCAGCCTCAATCTCACGTATCTTGTCTTCTACACGAGTCATACGGCGTTTACGACGGTCTTCAATGGCTTTATCCATTTGTGTAGTTGGTACTGCGGCCACTTTGTTACCGTTCCATATTGCAGTGCAGACATAGGTTCCATCCAGTTTGCGAATAATGACTTCTTTCGCATCATGAATGTCATAAGCCACACGAACTTCGTCGCCATCAACGAGGATCAAGTCTTCGGCAAAATACTCGTTGTTATTAAATTCAATCCAACCGCGCTGTGCCTTTCTAATAACTTCAGGCATAAACATCTCACGTAATTCAATTTCAGTGAGATATTCAATTTCATCGCCTTCAGCAGCTAACACTTCTTCGCGGTAAGCCGCAGGGGTTAAATGGCGACCGTTGCGTTTAGGTAACTCGCTGTGCTCATGCTCATAGTTGTAACGCTGTACTTCGACCTCAATTGCATCAAGTAACTGCTGCCAACTTGGAAGCTTAGCTAATGCACCTTTTTGCACTGGATTAAGTTCTTTATTGCTCTCGATAGCTTTTACAGCAGACTCAATACGACGGCTGGTAATACGCACATGTTCTCTATCTGCACCTAATCCATTGTAAGTTTGAAACTGCTGAGCAACTCGACGGGGGATGACCGCATTGAGACGCTCAATAATCCCACGTGCTTGTGGATTACCCGGGATACCCGTCATATGCTTAATACCTAAGCGTGGAAAAATACCCGTGATATCAGCATCTAACGTTTTATTTTTCTCACCACCACCATTATCTGAATAGGTAAATAATGGCTTGCCGTGGTATTTCATACCGTGGCGATAAGCCGATGCAACGGCGATCACGTTCTCTGATAAGTCCAAACTCCACCCCACAAGAAAGCGTGTCCGACCATCTAAAACCAACGTTAATTCAGGTGTAAATGGGCGTCCGTGAATAGGATGAGCCACTTTCATATTCATGGACTTACCATCTGATATCCAACAACCATTTACTGGCATCTGTGACCAGTCACGCTTTTGATAAGTTTCTAATGCGCGAGCTGCCGAACCTGTCACGCGTCCTCGTGCTCGTTCGCGTTTTGGTAATTTATCCATGACGCGGCGAACAGCATAATAAGAGGGCATAACATCCAACATAGTAGGCTGGTCTGCATAATGCTCCTGCCACTCTTCGGTGAATGTGCGGTACGCTGCCATCAACGATGGACCATTCACATTACGATGATGTGATAAGAACATCGGTAGCCATGAGACCTGCTCAGGACGTGTCTCTTTATGGTGACCGGGTGCCAGTAACGCCAATCGCTCATCACCATTATTGGTACTCTGATACAACGTGACCCATTCCTGTAAAGAGCGGACACTGACACCTCGGCGGGTTGTCCCTTTACGCGCGTTCGCATTATCCGCAGCTTGCTGTAACGTCTGAGGCAAAACACCTTTTCGGGACTGTTCAGAGATACGTGTCACCGCCCCAATGCGTGTATCGCCTGCATAAATCAAAGAAAGCACTTCTAAGGCTAATGTCGCTCTCGCGTCAGCAATGCTTTTTTGATCTGCGGTTAACGATGAAACCTCACGCTCTAACAATGCAGGGCACTGGCGCATTAAAGCCAACTCATCAACGGGTTTAACACTGGTATTTGATACCGTTTTTTCGAGTGCGTTATCCGTTTTTTTCTGCTCAAGAACTGCATTAAAATGACGTTGTTTGATAACTTCCTGCGCAGCCTCTGGCAAACAATCAATGTGATATTCAAATGCGTTAGTGCCTTCACGCTTACGCTTTAAGCTAGTACCGTTAGCAACTTTATCTAAGTTCTGACGAATACCTTTCGCTGTCGAAGGTATTCCAGGTATGCCCATTAATTCCTTTACGACAACGTACATATCAAGACACCTTATTCATCTGACCGCGCTTACGTAACTCGTAACGGCTAGGCCAGATTTCCTCAGCCGGAACCCCGATAACATCTGAAATGATTTTTTCATAAGGAACACTTGGTGCTCTTAAAACGCCTTTTAATGAATCTGGCGCATAACCTGCCGCGATAGACAAATCACGAAAAGTAAACCCACGCTTTGAAATTTCAGCTTTGATATCCGCAGGGTGCCAATCAGATTGTTTCACTTCATTTTTTTTCATCATTGAATTACCCTATAAAGTTATCCGTGCGAACATTCACACGAGTATCTGTATGGATAGATTATTGATCACCAAAAATACCAAATCAAGGTATTTTTGGTGATTTATTAGTGTTATTTATAATTTCTTTATTTATCAATGCATTAAAAAGGAAAGAACCAATAATGAAAAAAGAACCAGAAGGTACTTTTCACGAAAAAGGAAAAGAACCAACTATTGAACGTATCGCTCAGTTAATCAAAGGTCATCCATCCAGAAGCGCCGCTGCTAGAGCTTGGGGGATAAATGTGAATACTCTTAATAGTTATTTTAAGAATGTTGAGAACCCACCAACACCTCGTGATAGCGTGTTGCAGAGGATAGCTAACAATGAAGGAGTGACAATAGAATGGTTATTAGGAAAGAGTGATAAATTAACAGATGAAATACCAAAAACACCAGAAAATGACCAACTGCATGAAATGTTATCATTTTTAACTAACGAAGAGAGAGCGCGCTTAGCTGTAGTACTTGCCAGAAAAGGGGTTGAATCCACACTTGAATTGATTTTTGAGTTTGCCAATTTATCGCCAAGTGAATTTGATAGAGCCATCCGCTTAGCCAAGCAAATTAGAGAGGGGGCTTCTGATGGGAGTCAGGAAGACATCGTAACTAATCCGATAAAAAACCAGGTTGGGTGATGCGTTATCTTGCCTGGTGAATACTTTTAATGTTATTTAAACGATGTTTAAACTCTCATAAAATATGATCATTACCATGCAGAATAGAATGCAAAAAAACATAAAATAAATCAATCTGTATTCTTTAGTGCAAAATCAATAAATCCTCGCCAACTCAGTAATCTCAAGGCGTCCAGCCTGTCTCAATCCCTTTTCAAATAGTGCAAGATTGATCACCTCCCCACATTTAGTCCCGCTTCCGAAATATTTTTCAACTTGATTTGTTGTCATACGACCCCCTTACACTAAGAATACTTAGATAATAAAGCCGAATTTTATGTTGGTCAATAAAAAATAAGATAACTTAGGTTTTTAATGACTAATGGAGAGCTAATGGAAACGGTAGGAGAAAGAATTAAAAAAATGAGAAAAATATCCAAAACATCCCAGAAAGATTTAGGGAAGTTTTGTGGTGTCTCTGACGTAGCTGTTGGTTACTGGGAAAGAGATCTTAACTTACCCAATGGAGAAGCATTAATTAAGCTGGCAAAATATTTTAATACATCAGAAGCTTACATACTATATGGCATACCAACCAGAGATGCTGATGCTATAGTTACTACAATCCAAAGAATACCTGTGCTTTCTTACGTTCAAGCTGGGATGTTTACTGATTACCCACCAGAAGAAATATTTAATGACGACCTAGAATATATTGAAACTAGCATGAAGGTATCGCCTATGGCGTTTTCGTTAATAGTAAAGGGTGATTCGATGACCAACCCATTAGGGATGCCATCAATACCGGAGGGAGCACATATTATTGTTGACCCGAACGTAGAACCTATTAGTGGAAAGTTTGTTGTTGCAAGATTATCAGGCTCTAATGAAGTAACCGTTAAGAAATTAGTAATAGATGGTCCGAGCAGATTTTTACTTCCTTTAAACCCCAGATATCCAAGTATCCCTATCAATGGAAACTGTGAAATAGTAGGTGTCGTCAGAAGTGTTCAGTTTGAACTCTAACCCTCCCAAGCAAAAAATCTAAGATTATTTAGTTTTTTAATTGACACAACCCCTAAGCTGGATTAGATTTATATCAAAGACAACTTAGGGGGTATTCAATGCAAGCCAATTCAACCAATCCAATCATCACTTTTAACAATCCAATGTCTACTGAGGAAATTCACGCGTGGATTTTGGAGAAGGCCGCTGCACTTAAAAAGCTTGAAGAACTTAATTCTTACTACGCTGAATTGAAAAGTAAGCTTGAAAAAACCGAAGATGATATTTACGAGCAAACTGAAATCTGCAATGCGGGCCTTGGCTTAGTTACTGCCAACTAATCAACTTATTGTGTGGAGTGCTTAGTATGGGAATGCTTATTTTAACCCGCCGAGTCAGTGAAGAAGTCATGATCGGCGATGATATTAAAATTAAAATCTTAGGGGTCAAAGGAAACCAAGTGCGGATTGGTGTCGCTGCCCCCGAAGATGTATCAGTACATCGTGAAGAAATTTATCAACGTATTTTAGCTGAAAGAAATAATGCCAGTGCTAGTAAGTAGTTATTGATTGTTTTGGTGGCGACCTGAATCTTCCACACTACGAGGTTGATGATAATGTTCTATTCAGTAGCCACCCTTTTTACATCACACATAAGACCGCTGATATTTAATCAGTCCATACTAGGTAATATGTTTTAATTATTATTAGCGGTCTTATTTGTGGAGTAATAACCTAATTATGAGGATCTACTCATGAGTGAAGATAGGAAAACAAATATACCTGAATTTTTAGGTGAGTTAGATGCAGGGATATTTGAAAATAAAGTTGCAGCTGTATTAAATGATGTTGCACTAGGTGTTATAAATCACGCAGGGAAAGGAAAAGTTATTATTGAAATGGATATCTCTCGAATGAATAATTCAATCGAAGAAAAGCGAGTATTAATCCAACATAAACTTAAGTTTACTGCACCAACACCAAAGGGTAAAAGATCGGAAGAGGATACTACTGAAACGCCTATGTACGTAAATAAAGGCGGCAAGCTTTCGATTATGCAAGAAGATCAGGGACAGCTTTTTTCAATTAAAGGCGAACCTGACGGGAAATTAAAACAAGTTAATTAATTTCTTTTTTATTTAAAACTCAATCTTTAAAAATACTTTATTAAATAAGTAGGAGCTTTTATGTCTCAATTAAATGGTGATGCTATTTCCCAAATTACAGAACTAGCTATTTCGGGTGTTCGTTTGGGTGTTGTGGAAAATATGCCTTGCCCTGCTGTTGCCAAACCTGATGGGCTTGAAATTGTTAGCCTAGAAAGCTATCAAGTAGGCCGTTATCGCTTCCGTGGTGCACTAAAAACCACAAGCATTAGCGACTTCGTAAAATATAGCGTTGGTTATGCTGATACTCCTGGTGTTCGTTGTTTTATCAATGCTGAAGATATGAGTGCAAAAACTATCTTTAATCTCGGTACTATTGCAGCTCCTGGTCACGCAGATAACTCTGCTGTAATTGGCCTGAAAAAAACATCCCCTTTTTCCGCTGTTCTATCCATTAATGGGCGTAAACAAGGACAAAAAGAACTTGCTGAGTGGTTGGAAGATTGGCGCGATTTCCTATTGGCTTTCGACGCTGAAGGTAATGTTCTCGATATTAAGCAGGCTATTGGTGCTGTTCGTCGAATTACTATTGAATCAAGCCGTTCATCCGATCATGAAGATAGCGATTTTTCGGCTAAGAAATCAATTATGGAAAACGTCGAAGCAAAAAGCAAAGACATTATGCCAGCTGCTTTTGAGTTCAAATGTACTCCATATGAAGAATTGCAAGAACGCGCAATTAAACTTCGCTATAGCATTTTAACTTCACACGATACGCCAGCATTAGTTCTTCGTATTGTTCAACTTGAAAATTTAGAAGAGCAAATGGCGCAGGAATTTCGTGATCTACTTGCTTCTAAATTTGAAGGCTCTCAGATCGAAACATTCATTGGTAATTTTTCAGCTTAATTAATTTATGCGCCGCTGAACTGGTGGCGCTATTTATTGTGTGGGGTAATTATGTCTTATATTTCAACTTTTACTGGCAAACATTTTAATTTTATCAATATAAGTGCGGATGATATCGATATTAATGATATTGCTCAGGGTTTATCTAATGAATGTCGTTTTGCCGGGCAAATTAGCCAATTCTATTCTGTTGCTCAGCATTCCGTTTATGTGAGTCAAATTGTACCACCAGAATATGCGCTGGAAGCATTACTACACGATGCATCAGAAGCTTATTGCAAAGACTTACCTAGCCCATTAAAAGCTCTGTTACCAGAATATAAAGTGATTGAAAAAAATGTTCAGAAAGTCATTTGCTACAAATGGGATATACCAAGAGCTATCAGTGATGTAGTTCACTATGCAGACCTAACAGTGTTAGCAACTGAGCGTCGAGATCTAGAGGTTGATGGCGATAATTTTTGGCCCATTTTAGATGGGGTACCGCCAAGTGACCTTATCGCTGTAAATCCTCTGCTACCCATTCAAGCGCATACGATGTTTATTCACCGCTATAACCAACTAACTGGAATTATGCCTGAATTCGATGCGGATCTTCATGTTGAAGAAATACACCGCCACGGGGCTTACGGGAAAATATTCAACGATAAAAAAAACCGTTTCTATAACGGCGCAACAATACAAACATCCCGGGTGATCAATATCGATACTTATCTTGCTGATGGTTATATACAAACAGTTAACTCAGTTTACAGAATTATTGTGTAGGTGGCTGATATGAAAACTTTAAATAAAATCCAATGGCTTGGGGAATGTCCAAAGTGTTGGCATGCATCAGCACAAGTCCAAACTGAAAATGGGCGTGAATATTGGCTTTACGCTGGAGATAAAGTTACCTGTGAAAATTGCAAACATACTGGTGTAGTTGAAGCTGATGGAGAGTGTGCTTGGTGTGAATGGGACGAAGTAGATGAGCAACATTAAACACCCAGTTATTCGCTACCACGGCGGCAAGTTTCGACTTGCCCCTTGGGTGATAGGCCACTTTCCAGATCATCGTTGCTATGTTGAGCCTTTTGGTGGTGCCGCCAGCGTTCTTATGCGTAAAGAGCGTAGTTATGCTGAGGTCTACAATGATCTAGATAGCGAGGTAGTTAATTTATTCACTGTATTGCGTGATACTGAGCTGAATGAAAAACTTCAATTAGCTTGCCAATTGACACCCTATTCACGTGACGAATTTAAACTGGCCAGCGAACCCACTACCGACCCAGTAGAAAAAGCCAGAAGAATGGTCGTTCGTGCCTGTATGGGGTTTGGCTCTGCTTCTGGTCTTGGTGGTACATCGGGCTTTCGCTCGGATAGCAAAAGAAAATATGCCCTGTCCTCTCACTTATGGGCCAAATATCCTGAAAATCTAAGTGCTGTTTGCCAGCGCCTGCAGGGTGTGATTATTGAAAATAAAACAGCTGTGGAATTAATAAAGCAACACGATTCAAATGACACACTGTTTTATTTAGATCCACCTTACGTTTCTGATACTCGAGTAAAAGGAAATCGATACTACAACTTTGAAATGACCAATGAACAACACCAGGAGCTAATTAATACAGTAAAACAAATTAACGGCAAAGTTTTAATTAGCGGTTACAACTCTGATTTATACAACAGTGAATTCTCAACGTGGAGGAAAGTAACTAAAGACTCAAGAATTTCTGCAGGTAGAGGTACTGGTATTCGAACTGAATGCCTATGGTTGAATTTTTAAATCTGTATGCGGCAGATGTGGAGATAATTATGAATACAAGCCTTTCAGTTGAATGCTTGCCAATTTCAAAGTACTGCGAGTTATTTGGCGAAACAACAGATGCAATCAATAAGCGGTTACAAAGGCTAGTCTGGCATGAGGGAGTTCACGTATTGAAAATTGAAGGCGTAAAAGAACGCTGGATTGATATAAAGGAAGTCAATAAATGGGCCAGACAAAACAAATCCTCCCTCGCGGAGTAATGATCCGAAAACATAAGTCAGGGGAAACAATCAATATTTCATTTACATTTAAAGGGGTTCACTGTAGAGAGCCCCTATCTAATCTTGAAGTTAACCCTAAAAATATAAAATATGCAGAACGCTTATTAGGAGAAATATATAACAAAATTGAAAAAGGTATTTTTTCTTATGTTGAGTATTTTCCTAAATCATCAAAATTAAAAATATTTGGAAATAAACATAAAGGAAGAAATATAAATGAATATCTGGACGAATATTTAGATATTTGTGAAACCAGAGGTTTATCCCCTTCCACAATTGGTGGCTATAAAAAATGTAAAAGTGCCCTTTCTACACTGCATGATTTATCAGTGGTAGATTTGACGCCCGGCATATTAAAAACATGGATCCAAAAACAAAAAACATCATTAAAGACAATTAGAAACCAGCTGTCATTTTTACGTAGTGCATTAGATGAAGCTGTAACCGATGGTTTAATTACATCCAATCCTGCAAATATGGTAACAGCATCAAGATATCAATCTAAAAGTAGTCCATCAGATAGTGACTACATTGTGGATCCTTTAACGCCAGAGGAAGTAACTGCCATATATAGCGCAGTAAGATATGACCAATGGAAAAATTTATTCCAGTTTGCAATTAATACCGGGCTACGTAGTTCTGAATTATGTGCGCTTAGCTGGGGCGATATTGATTTCATAGGCAGGACTGCTCATGTACAAGCAGCTAGTGTTGTTGGAGTCATTAAAGGTACAAAAACAAAAGCAGGAACGCGGATCGTGGAATTGAACGAAGATGCCATGACTGCACTTAACAATCAAAAGTCATTTACTTTTTTAAAAAATGAAACCATTTTCGAAGATCCAAAAACAAATAAAGCATGGGCTGGTGCAGATGCAATTCGAAAAAAAGCATGGGTACCAACATTAAAGAAAGCTGGTGTACGATATAGAAACCCGTACCAAACGCGACACACATTTGCGATTAAGCATATTAGTAACGGCGTTAACCTATTTTGGCTGGCTTCACAGATGGGACATAAAGGCCCTAAAATGCTATTTAGGCACTACGGAGCATACTTAAAAGAGTACGACGGTAACACCTCGATTTTAAAGAGAATAGACATTAAATAGCCACTGCTAGGACTACGGTTAAGCCGCAAATCATGCGCAGGGTAATATTTATCTAATAATCATTTATATAACAATAGGTTAAGATATTCCAGATGCGGGTTCAACTCCCGCCAGCCCACCAAATTTGGTGGGTCAGTGATAGGACAACAGGTTTAAAGAGTTATTCCGTACTGTACCGAGTGTATTTTCTGAAGAAAAACACGATTCTTGCAGTGAACGTTATACTTACATTCCAACCATCACCTTGTTAGACAGCCTGCAAAAAGAAGGCTTTTATCCGTTCTTTGCTTGCCAAACTCGGGGGCGTGATGTCAGCCGCCGAGAGCACACCAAACATATGTTACGACTTCGGCGACATGACCAAATTACAGGCATACAAGTCACTGAAATTATCCTACTTAACAGCCATAATGGCTCAAGCAGCTATCAGATGTTGCCGGGATTTTTTAAGGTAGTATGCTCTAACAGTTTGATGTGCGGCGATGTATTGTTATGTAGCTCTAGGTAAAATCGAAAGTGGCATGAACCGATTTGCTAATACTCGAGGCTTACAAGACGAGCAAATAAAAGCACACCTTAAATCTCAAGAAGTTGTATTTGCTGTCAGATACTTATTTTAGTATTTTTATAGTGTTATCTCATGGTAATGTCTAAAAAATACCTAACTCTTGTTAGCTATTTTTAATTGTGGTGGACACGCTCAATTTTTGCCATTATTGCTCGGCTACTGCTTTATATGACGTGGGTATCTTTCACGAATAGCTGTCTATGAAAACAACAAGCCGTGTTTTATTTTTAAGAAATTTAGATTAGGTGTGCTATTGGCTTTTTCTAGGTGCGTAATGTTCATTGAAGTACCTACAGCGCCGAACTCATAATAAAATAAAAAGTGTCTAAAAATACAGGAAAAAATATAATAATAGCTATACCTCAAGATATCATTTTGATATTTTTTGAAAAGAGAAATGATGTAGACCTTTACGCGTTAAGATAAGGCCAAACATAACTTTATGATGCATAACCTGAAATAAACTATGAAAACATCTTTACTATCAAATAAAACCACGTTAATCGTAATAATAGGATGGCTATTACTTTATTACGTAACAGGTGAAATCTCCGAAATACTTACACCAGAGAATTCAGATATTTCTGTTGTTTGGTTTCCTGCGGGGGTCGCAACAACCGCTTTTTTATGTATGCACAAACGCCAATGGCTACCGTTACTGGTTGGCTTCATTGTATTAAACTTGATTCTGAATGGCTTTGATAGTGAGCAAATCACCCTTTCACTTATATATGCCGCTCTAGCAGTACTTTCTTGTATTGCTATTGCTTGGATTGTCCGTAGGTATGCTCAGCGAGGAGATGATCTGCAACTAATATTGTTATGGCTATCGGCAACAATAATTGTCAGTTTTGCAGATGCAGTTCTATTTTCTATCAGTTTGTATTGGCTTGATAATACATCACTTAATGATATTTTTTGGGATGGTTTTATTGCTGATATTACTGGCAACATCTTTGCGACAACAGTGATTATGGGGCTAATTAATACCCATTTCAAAAAGGTGGTGCCTTCTTTCAAAATTAATATAGTTTGGGGAAGTATTGTTTTTATTCTTCTTATTATTAGCACTATATTAATATTCAATGATACTGCGATACAGGTATACCATTCCTATTTTCATCATCATCGTAATACTGCTAAATTATCGCTACTCTGTATCCCTATTTTGCTTGCTGTTACCCTGTCTATGCTGTGGGGAAACAGAGGAGGATCAATAGCACTATTAATACTTGCCACTATTACAATCTATTACACGCGTAATCAGCATGGGCCTTTTTATCTTCATGGCCTATTTCGCCATGAGTCACTGTGGTTAATACAGGGATATTTGACCGTAATATCATTATTAATGGTTTTTTTACGAGTTGTCGCTCGAAGTACTCATAGAATTGATGACACACAAGGAGCTTATAAACCGCAGCACCTAGTATATCAACTTAATCTAGATAATGGTGCTATAGAATGGGGAAGCACAGATTGTTCATATCCGAAGGCTGATTTAATAACCCTTTCCGATTTAAGGCAAATTATGGAATCTATTCACCCTGACGACCGAGAAAAACTCGCTCGACATTGGGAACAAGAGCAAGCTCAGACCACTCTTCCAATAATAACCTTTTGTCTGAAAGATAAAGAAGGTCGTTGGTGGAATATAGAAGATCGTGGAAGTGTTATTTTTAGTCATAACAAGCCAGTAATGATTGTTGGGAATTGGTTTATTTTGGGTGAAGTATCCTAAAATTGATGTAATAACAAAGGATAAGTGATGCTACAAATTGCATTATTACTTTTCGGTGCCGAATTTATCAGAGGAAAAGCACATTACCTCTGGGGGATTGGGCTCCTTTGGTGTTTTATTGGTATATTTATTTTCATTGATGGTGTTGATGGTATTCTTTTTTTTCCAATACATTTGTTTGGTATTCTACTGTTACTTGAAAGTCTGATCACTTTAAGTGTCGCTTCAAGCGGAATTGGAACACAAAAAACGATACTTTTCTTTAAAGGTGGTCTATTTTTGTTCTGTGCATTGGTTATCTTAATTAATCAAACATATAGCAATGTATTATTGTCAGCGATGTTCGGTTTTGTTTTTTTTATTACCGGATTATTTGTTGTTGCATCAGCTTGGATCGTACGTTTTCCTGGATGGCAATTAATCCTATTATGGGGCGTCATTGAAATGCTGTTTGCTTTTTTTTTGTTTACCCATCACCAAGCAACAATTTCTTTTTTCATTGGCTTTTTGATGATAGGAAGTGGATTTGGATGCCTGAAGTTAGCATTTCGAGCCCGTCATATCCAACGAGGAACATCCATATTTGAACTGATGCGTCCTTTACCTGTGTCGTTTAAGAAAAAAGGAGCAATGCGACCAATAACAGAGAGCCCACAATCTTCCCCTTTAAATAGAGAAACTGAACAAGATACTATTTTGACTGTTCATATCTGGACCCCCGAAGGCTCCGCGAACCAACGCCCTGTACCACGGCCAATTATTAATCGTTATATTGCGGCTGTTGATTCTGAGGGAGTAATCTCTACGGGGCATGCATCTCTAGAACTCTATCCGCACCTCTATATCAGCTTATACCCTGAAGAAGATATTGATCGCTCTCCTTCAGAATTTTTCAGGCTACTAAAAGCAACCGCTGATAATAACGTTCCAGGGCGTTTCTTGCCTAATTATCAAGCTGAAGCATCAGAATGGTGTGAATCTGACAGACAGATTGTTTTCAATGTTTATAACTATGCTTCTTTATTGAGTTTTTGGGAAAAATATCGCCAGTATCCTATTTATAACCTAACATACCAAAACTGTTCCAGCAGTGTTGCATATGGTTTAGAAGCTGCATTAGATGGTGTTTTGTCTATGCAAAAGAGAAGTGATTTTATCGGAATATTAAATGTACTTTGTATGCCAGAATTATGGATTGCGGCTCAAATTCGTCGGCGTGCACTGATGATGGCATGGACCCCTGGATTAATTATGGATTATGCACGTGCTTTGCGGGCTATTGTACACCCAGTTCCAGTCCCTTGGTATAAACGCTTACTTAGGCGTAGAGTTTCATAGCCATTAGGTATTTTTATCTCAAACATCGTTTAAAATTGTCATTTTGGAATGTTTGCTAAATAAGTTAAAGAGGTTTTTATGCTGAAAGTGTACGCAATCTTAATGGTGTCTATCATAGCTGAAACAACCGCGACAACCATGATGAAGGCGTCTGATGGGTTTACTAAGTTGGTACCCAGTATTATTGTCGTTATTGGTTATGCCATTTCTTTTTATGGATTATCCCAAGTTGTAAAAAGTATGAATATTGGTATCGCCTATGCGATATGGGCTGGAGCGGGAATATTTCTTGTTTCAGCATTATCATTTTTTGTTTATAAACAAAAACTTGATTTTCCAGCATTAATTGGTCTAGCATGCATTGCACTGGGAATTGTTATTATCCAGTTGTTCTCTAAATCAATTACTCATTGAGTGTCGAAATTATTCAACAAGAATAGATTAAATAACGACATTAAGTTGCACACGTAACAAGATACATACCGACATTGAAACACTTTTTGTTACACCATGCTGGTGGTGTAACATCACTAGGAGAGAATGCCTCTCCTTTTAACTGATGCTATCACGTAGTATAGCTTTCCGGTTCACTCCCCCCCGATGCTTTTGCCTATCCGTATTACAAAGAAAAAAATCATTATTACAGCCTCTGATATTACACAGAGGCTGTAGCTGTAATTAACGAGATTATACCAACTCATTAGCCTCAGACCATTCATTGCAGAGATTATGATGAGCAACGATATTGCGTAAAATCAATCCATTGGCCGCTGTTATCATGGCTACGTTTTGCGGCATCAATAAATGCCATTCCCTGTAGGCCAGTTTCAATACCTGGTAATAACGGTGATGCACCGCTACCCTCGCGTAAACGAGTTGCCGCCTCACGATAAACCTGAGCAAAACCTTCTAAATATCCTTCAGGATGCCCGGCCGGAACCCTTGACATCGCACGGTTTTCCGCCCATTGAGACATTGATCCCCGCGTCACACAAAACATGGGTGAATCAAATGGTTTTAACCATAATTGGTTAGGATTTTCTTGGGAAAATGTAAGACTCCCTTGACTGCCATATATGCGCAGTCTCAACCCGTTTTCTTCACCACAAGCCACTTGGCTCGCCCATAGACGCCCTTTTGCTCCGTTGTGATAACGCATTTGCACACGCACATCATCATCTAGCACTCTTCCAGGGATCATTGATGTGAGTTCAGCACAAATGGCCTCTGGTAGCATCCCTGTGACAAATGAAGCTAACTGCCACGCATGAGTACCGATATCACCGATACAGCCCGCTCCCGCTTTTTGTGGATCGGTACGCCAGCTCGCCTGCTTGTTTTCAGTTTCCTCTAATCGTGTTGCTAGCCACTGCTGCAAATACTCCACTTCAATATAACGAATTTCGCCTAGTTCACCTGCTAATATCCGGCTGCGCGCTTCGCGAATTAGCGGATAAGCACTGTAATTATGTGTGAGAATCAGTTGCCTACCCGTTTCTCGCACAACATCGGCAAGCTGCAAAGCTTCTGAGTATGATGTACACAATGGTTTATCACAGATCACGTCGATACCTGAACGCAAAAATTCAACGGCAATAGGGGCATGCAGGTGATTAGGCGCGACAATCGCAACCACATCAATACCATCATCACGTGCCGCCTCGCTTTGCGCCATTTGCTGATAGCTAGCGTAGCATCGTTCAGGCGCAAGGTGCAGCCGTTGCCCTGTACGTTGACAATTTTGCTCGTTTGAAGAAAACGCACCTGCGACTAACTCAAACTCATCATCCATACGAGCTGCTAATCGATGTACAGCACCAATAAATGCACCTTCGCCGCCTCCAACCATTCCCAACTTTAGTCTCATCGCCTTATCCTTTATTTATCACTCACGATCCCAAGTAATAGTTTGATTTGTTGAAGATTAGTATCTACCGCTGCAAAATCATCAAAAGCATGATCAACCACTGGAATAATATGATTGGCGATAAAATCAGCTCCCTCTTTCGCCCCGGCATTTGGAGATTTAAGGCAACACTCCCATTCCATTGTGGCAACACCGGAAAAACCGTACTGGGTTAATTTGCTGAAAATAGAGACAAAATCAATCTGGCCATCCCCTAACGAACGAAAACGCCCTGCGCGCTCAACCCATGATTGATAGCCGCCATAGACACCGCTTCGGCCATTTGGTGAATATTCCGCATCTTTGACATGAAATGCGCGAATGCGTTGGTGATAGCAATCAATAAACGCAAGATAATCCATCTGCTGGAGCAATAAATGGCTTGGATCGTAGAGAATATGGCAACGCGGGTGGTTATCGACAAGGCCGAGAAAACGCTCAAATGTCACGCCGTCGTGTAAGTCCTCCCCTGGATGCAACTCGTAACATACATCGATGCCACACTCGTCAAACACATTCAGAATAGGCAACCAACGCAACGCAAGTTCAGCAAATGCTTCATCAAATAGCTGTGCATTGTGGGGTGGCCAAGGGTAAAAATAAGGCCACGCCAGCGCGCCTGAGAAAGTCACGTGCGTAGTTAGTTTTAGGCGCTGCGAGGCTTTTGCCGCTTTGATGAGTTGCTCTGCCGCCCATTGCTGGCGCTTTTGAGGATTGCCTCTGACGCTCACAGGGGCAAAACCATCAAAAACCGTGTCATACGCTGGATGTACCGCAATTAATTGGCCTTGTATATGAGTCGATAACTCACTGATCTGAATACCATATTGCTGTAACATGGCAACCAGCTCATCGCAATAAGTTTGGCTTGTGGCTGCCAAATCTAAATCAAAGATATGTGGGTCGATCGTTGGCACTTGGATATGGGTAAAACCTAGGCTTGATGCCCATTCAGCGAGGCCTTCTAATGAGTTAAAAGGGGCTTTTTCGCCAATAAATTGTGCCAGAAAGATACCGGGGCCTTGGATTGTTTTCATGACTCACTCCCTAAAATCACGGTGCGCTGTGTACGCACAGCTTCATCCGCAGCAAGAACAATTCGCAAGCTATTGAGTGCGTCTTGTAGATGCTGTTCTAATGAAAATTGTTCCGTAATCGCTTGAATAAAATAATGTTGTTCACTTAGGCACAGCGCCAAATGGTCTGGTTCGTCTTGGCAGTCAACCCAACGGTCAGGATGCTTAAAGGCATTGTTTTTACCAAGCTCTGCATAGTGAATACGTAAAGAGTCAGTGCGTGTGTGCCCATCGACATTGTCACTATTTCCTTCTCCATGCCGAGCCATTATCGAAACCGCACCGCGAGGGCCTATGACATCTTTGATAAAATACGCCGTTTCGCTGATCATTGGCCCCCAAGCCGCCTCATACCAACCCACTGAGCCATCATCAAAACGAACCTGTAATTGACCATAGTTATACATATTGTCTGGTAATTCATCGGTCAATCTTGCGCCAATAGCGCTGACACTCACTGGTTGAGCTTGAGTCATTTGGCACATCACATCTAAATAATGAACGCCGCAGTCAACTATCGGTGATAGTGATTGCATCAGGTTACGGTGTACATTCCACATCTGACCATGGCTTTGTTGATTCAAATTCATTCTCATCACTAATGGCTTACCCAGCTCATGAGCTAGATGAATGAATTGTTGCCACGATGGGTGATGACGCAAAATATAACCGACCACCACTTGTCGATGGGCTTGTTTAGCCGCAGCAATGACACGCTTAGCCCCTTCAACCGTAGTGGCTAACGGCTTTTCAATAAACACATGACAGCCAGCCTTGAGTGCTAGCAATGCATAAGCTTCATGCGTATCAGGGTATGTCGTTAAGCAAACCGCATCTGGTTGCGTTGCTTTTAATGCCTGTTCGTAATTATCAAACGTGGCATATTCACCACCTAAATGTTCATTGAGAGTGTTTTTTGAATGGCCACGAGCCACCAGCCCGCAGATATCAACCCCTTCCATTCGGTGGTAAGCCTCTGCATGAGAGGCTCCCATATTGCCGCAACCAACGACTAAGACGCGTAAATTAGCCATCTTATTTCCCCTCCACCGGCTTTTCTTTATAATTGAACGTGAAGAAGAACAATGCGGCTATCAGTAACGCACCTATCGCTGGGTACCACCAGAAACTTTGCCATTGTGGCAGAGCCGCTGCACCTTCTGTTGTAACAATGCTATTGAACAGCATGCCACTGATTTGTGAACCAATTAACATCCCCACGCCATAGGTGAACAAAACCAGCAAGCTCTGCGCCTGCCCTTTTACTTTCTCGCCAGCAACTTTGTCTGTATAGATAAAACCAATAACAAAGAAGAAGTCATAACACATACCATGTAAGAAAATGCCGATATAAATCATCCAGCGCAGTTCTTCAGCGATCCCTAAGGCAAACATGACATAACGTAAGCACCAAGACAGCATCCCAATGAGTAACATCACTTTAATGCCAAGACGTGCAAAGAAGAAGGGTATCAATAACATAAAGAACAGTTCTGACATCTGCCCTAAAGACATCACGCCACCAACGTTAGTAAACCCTGTCGCTGCAACAAATGGCGCCGCATAGGCATAATAAGCCGCCAATGGGATGGAGATCAGCATTGCGCAAATGATGAAAACTAAAAAATGACGTTGCTTGAGCATGGCAAACGCATCCGCACATAACAAGTCGCGCATTGCTACGGGCTTACCTCGTTCTGGTGCTGGCGTGTGTGGTAATGTAAAGCTGTAAATCGCCAGTACCAACGAAGCCGCTGCCGCCAAGGTGAAAATTTCTGTACTATCTGATAACCCTGTTGAACCGACAATCAACCCCGCAACAATCCAACCGAATGTACCGAATGCACGCACAACTGGGAACGCTTTCTCACTGTTCGGTAAACTATAAAAGGCAACGTTGTTACTAAGAGCAATAGTTGGCATATAGCAAAGCATATAACCAAAGATTATCCATAACAGACCGCTATGATCCCCCGTAAAGTAACTTGGGATCATCCATAATAAAGCGGCACCGACGAGATGCAGTACACCAAGCACTTTTTGTGATGCAAAGAAACGGTCAACCACCATCCCTAGTACAAAAGGAGATAAAATAGAGGCGATAGGCCCTGTCGAATAGGCATCACCAATAATTGCTGATAAACCATATTTCCCCATGACAACCCCTAGCGTGACATACCATGCCCCCCACACAAAAAATTGAAGGAACATCATTAACGCCAATCGCGGTACTACCCATACATGGACAGTATTTTTACCGCCTTGAGCAAGACTATTTGTACCCATAAGACCCCCAATAATTTCTATTTTTTATTAGCCACTTTCAGGTAAAAAGGACGGCATAACTACGCCGCTTGGTTTCTGCGCATAACCTTTGGCTTGCGCAAGATGCAGTTCACAAATTCGACCGCCCCATCGCAATAGTGCTTGGCACAGTGCATTTCGCTCTACGGGAACTAAAACGACTGGCATCGCACCACGATGATGTTTGTCTAACATCCAACCGAGTAAATCCAGTGCTACCTCATCACGATAGCTGCAGCCGGGTCCTAGCATCCTCGATGCGGGGTGTGCGATAGAGGCAAGATAACCTTCGATGCACTGGTTATGCTCCCAGACTGCAATTCGCCATAACCCACTAGTGTCATTCAAAAAATATTCAATATCCCGCTGACGGCTAATACCTAATAAATCCGCTTCCAATTGTAAAATAGCTGGTAAGTCTTCGGTTCGAGCATCTCGTACAATTCCTTCGGTCAAACGAGGGAGATTTACGCCTTGCTCGGGTACTGAAATCACCATGTCTTGGTATATTGCATAAGGTGTAAAACCGCCACGGCGATAAAGAGAATAAGAGTCTAAATTCAGAGCACTTGAAATTAAGCGAATGGGTAAATTTCCTGCTAATTCATCCGCTTTGGACAATAATTTCTTTGCAATACCCTGTCCGAATGCATCGGGATGGACATTCATAATCCCAAGGCCCAAATGGGTTTCTCGTGGGTGAAAAAAACACGAGCCAAGAATATTAAGTTGTGGATCACGGGCTACCCAGTGGTAGTCAGGATCAAGTTGTTGGTATACATCAACAAATAAATGGCACTCTTCAGGCGCAGACTGAAATATTGCGCCTAAACCATGTTGCTGATACCAGACATTCGTTGAGTGATAAATCAAATGCGCGACTTCACTCCGATCAGTGTATTTCGCAAGCTGTAGTTGTATATCCATTCATTACCTCTCATGTTTTATTGTTTATAAAATGAGGCTTTTTGCTAAATGGCAGCTAAATTCCAAAATGAAATCGATTACATTTTTACTGAAATCGATTTCATTTATAAAATATAGCCAAATTGTTTCTTTCAGCAACTAGCTGAATGGTTCAATAATGACCTAAAAGATAAATTTGCAATCTGCATCACAAGTTGCTTGTATCAATCGTACTTTTCATCACGATGTTGCATACTGTGCATGGCAATAGACAAAAGGAAAAGTGAACAATGTCGATAGAAAAAGTGGCGAAAATCGCAGGAGTCTCTGCCGCAACGGTTTCACGGGTATTGAATGATCAACATATTGTCAAACCCGCAACTCGCGATAAAGTTCTCGCCGCCATCGCTCAGTGTAATTATCAGCCTAATTTATTAGCGCGCCAACTACGCACCTCCCGTAGTCGTATGCTATTGGTGTTGGTGTCTAATATCACTAACCCCTTTTGTTCACTAGTTGTACGAGGTATTGAAGAAGAAGCGGAACGCCACGGCTATCATATTTTGTTATGTAATTCTGAATCCAATCCAACACGTGAATCCGCTTATCTGAGTTTACTCAGAGGTAAGGTTGTTGATGGCGTCATCACTATGGATGCAGTGAGTTGTTTGCCAGGGCTTACGGATATGATTGGCGATTTTCCGTGGGTGCAGTGTGGTGAGGGGGATCCAGAATTTCGTGCTTCTTCGGTTACTATTGATAATTCACAAGCCGCTAGCGCTGGCGTTTATCATTTAGCAGCGAAAAATTGCCAACGCATTGCATTAATTAACAGTGATATGCGTTACCTCTATTCGCAACAACGGGAACAAGGGTATCGAAAAGCACTCACTGAACTTGGCTTTGAGTATTGTAAAATCGAGTATGTAGAAGAATTAGATTACACCGCAGGGGCGAAAGCCATGGAAAAGTTACTGCAAAATGCGCCCAAACCCGATGCTGTATTCGCGATTTCTGATGTCATCGCAGGCGGTGCAATGAGTGTTTTACATCAGCAGGGGTTGCATATTCCCAATGATATTGCCGTGTTAGGGTTTGATGGCGTGCCCTTCGGTGAAGTAACCACGCCGCCATTAAGTACTATTGTACAGCCGATGCATCAATTTGGCATCCGTAGCGTTCAACTGCTACTCAATAAAATTAAGCACCCGCAACTCGATGACAGCCATGAAATCCTCGAATGGCAATTAATTGAGCGTGGCTCAACTTAACTCACCTTTTTACTGCCATTCTGGGGCTGTGGTATTGAAATAATACGGATAAGATAAATACTACTATTTTCTTTTCGTATTTATCTTTTTTTATAGCCCTAGCGATATGACCTGACTTATCAATATTAGTTAGGTCTTTTTGAGTAGCG
This sequence comes from Providencia sp. PROV130, assembly GCF_028482225.1. Classification (NCBI taxonomy): domain Bacteria; kingdom Pseudomonadati; phylum Pseudomonadota; class Gammaproteobacteria; order Enterobacterales; family Morganellaceae; genus Providencia; species Providencia sp. PROV130. The sequence continues at coordinate 50,642 of NZ_JAMPQC010000031.1, forward strand.
ATTTGGTTAGCCATATTTACACCATAAATTATGACTTGATTTTATTCATCGCCATCAGCAATAAAAAATACCCGCCACCTAAAATGGCGACAAATATTCCAGCAGCTATCTGTGTTGGATAAATAATAATTTGTCCTAACCAATCTGCCCAAACCATTAATATACTGCCGATCAACCCACTAATAATAAGTTGTTGTTTCGCCTTTTTAGCGCCAACTAAAAAAGCCATATGGGGTGCAACTAAACCAAGAAATGCAATAGGGCCAACAGTAGAAGTGACAAAAGCACACAATAATGCAACTAAGATTAATAGCAATATAGTCGCTAATTGTGAATTTAGTCCTCTTCCCTGTGCAAATGACCGACTAATTGATAATAAAACTAGCCAACGATTTAACGTGATCGCTAATATAGCTAACACAACAATACTGATTGAAAAAATAATGGCCTGTTGCCCTTCCACACGATAAGTTGACCCTGAAAGCCATAATAATATCCGATAGCTACTCAATGTACCTTGAGCTAAAAAGAACTGAACAAAAGCTTCTAACGTTGCCGTTAGGCAGATCCCTGTCAAAATTAAGCTTGCTGGTGCGTATTGGTGTCGCTTACCTAGGTACAACAATATCCCTAATACAATCAGGCTCCCGATTAAAGCAATACCCCAAAATGAGGTTTGAATAGCAGTGCCTAATAGTAAACTAAATAGAACAAGTGCCGCTGTAGCACCTGAAGAAACCCCTAAAATATCTGGGCTGGCCAACGGGTTATAAATAATTCTTTGTAATAAAACGCCTGCAATACTCAATGCTAAGCCAGAGAATATAGCCGCTAATAAACGAGGCCATTTAATATCCCATTGAAAACTTGATGGCAGTTGCCAATAATATTGTTCACCATTCGTTTGTAAGCAAAGTGAAAATACAACTCCACTTGCTAACAATAAAATAAGAATACATACCGTGGTTTTGGAAAGTATTATTTTTGTTGGTAATAGACCTATCGATAATTGATCTTGGGCTGTCATTGCTCGGCGGCTAAACCAGATCAATAAAGGAGCACCAATAGCAGCAGTCATTACCCCCGTAGGAACCACAATATTAAGGTAGTTTGTTAGTGCGATAGCCCCGCTGTCTGCAAGAAGCAATAAAATAGCGCCTACAACTGCACTGTTTAATAACTCTTGCCTTGCACTCATATTACCCATTCGCCGTACTATATTTGGGGCTAATAAACCAATAAAACTAATAACCCCTACAGTTGAAATAGTCGCCGCCACTAACCAAGATGCTAAAACAATAAAAAACAAGAAAGTAGGTAAAACGGATAAGCCACGAGCTTTAGCCCCCTCATGACCTAATTTCAATAATGTCAAAATACGAGGTGCAAAACAGATAATAATAATGATAGGGAACAATAAAGGTAATAAACCAACCACTTTTTGCCAGCCATCTTGCGCTAGATTTCCAGCTCCCCACATAAAAATGTTTTGTGCAAATTGAGAATTTAATGTAATTAATGCAGTCGCTATAGCACCAAACAAAATATTGATGACCATTCCCGAAACAACTAACGGAATGCCTGTCATATTGCGAATACCTGCAATTAATATTACCAACCCAAATGCAAGTAATGCTCCCACCATCGCAGCTAGCGTTTGATATAACCCAATCTCATTACTAAACCAAATATTGACTACCACTAATGCTAACCAAGCACCGGATGATGAACCTAATGTCAGTGGTGAAGTAAGATTATTTTGTGTTAATTGCTGCATCAAACTGCCCAATAAACCAAAAGTCGCGCCCACTAATAATGCCATAGCAAGGCGTGGTAATTGGCCATATAAATAAAAATAATCAGCAAACGTATCGGCTGAAGCAGGATGAATAATTAAAAATAATTGCTGACTGAGTATAACCCCAGGTTCGAGCTGAAGATTAATCAGCGCAAACACCATTAATACAAAAAATAGTATTGAGTACTGTTTAGTTGTCATTATGAGGAGCAACCTGTAATAAGCTTTCTGTTAATGCTTCCGCCATTAATTGCAAGGAAAATACACCACCATAATTCCAAACGGGACGAACACTATTTATCCGCCCTTGTTTAACAAAGGGCATCGACTGCCATAAAATAGAATCATTTAGTTTTTTTTCTTCTACAAATGGTTTGATATATAACACGTACCCATCATTAATAAACTGTAATGAATTTATTCGTCTCTGTTCTATTCCCCAAGCACGTGCGGGAACTAAAATAGCGGGCTTTAATGCAAGCTGTTCAAGAACATAATTTAGCGTTGAGTTCTCAGTATAAAGAAAAATAGTGCTTAAACTTGAAAACCGGATAACAGCAACATTTGGTTTCGTGGAAAAAGCTCGTTCAAGCTGTGATCTTAATTCAGCAAAACGTTTATCCATTTTCACTAAATATTCATCGGCAAAAGAGGTTTTGTTAAATAAGTGAGCCAACGTTTTAAAATGCGCAATGGCTACAAGCCCTGAGTCATCTTGGCGTGCAAAATTTGATAAATAAACGACTGGCGCTATTTTTTCCAATAAAGGCAGTAAATCTTCTTGCGCGCTACTTGCAATAATAACATCAGGTTTCAATGCGGCAATTTGCTCTAAATTAGGCTCAGCCCGGGTTCCTACCTCTTTGACTGAAGAAGGAACAACTGGGTCAACAACCCATTGCTGGTAACTCTCTAATTCCGTGGCCCCAACAGGTGTGACTTCAAGGGTTAATAGCTGCTCCAGTAAATCCCAATCTAAAACCACAACACGCTGAGGCGGCGAATTGAATTCGATAATGCCACGACTGTCCGTGACGGAATAAGCCCGTATATAAAATGAGCATAATAATGTACTTGTTAATAAAATAAGGCCAAGCAAATTGATTTTTAAGCGCATACGATAGCAACCCTATGATGTTCTGATTCTGGAAAATTAGGGTGTGGTATTAACTTAATCGGGGTATCGTAGAGTGACGATAGCCTTGCTTCATCATGAAGAAGAATACTTTTTCCCTCAAATTCTATTTTCCCTTTTTTTAATGCCACTATGTGTGTTGCATAGCGTAAAGAAAGGTTGAGGTCATGAAGGATCACAATCACACCAATCCCATGAACTATATTAAGCTCACTCAATAAATTCATTAACTGGTATTGATGGTGAATATCTAATGCTGAAGTCGGTTCATCCAGTATTAAAACCGGTGATTGTTGAGCAAGTAACATCGCAACCCATGCGCGCTGGCGCTCTCCACCAGATAAATTGTCCGCTAAGCTCGAAGAAAACCCCTCAACCCCCGCTTTTTCCATTGCTTGCTGGATAATAATTTCATCGTCAGCTTGCCAGCGACCAAGTGCACCTCGCCACGGAAAGCGGCCTAACCGTACAAGTTCTTTCACAGACAGCCCCGCTGAGGCTGGCAGTTTTTGTGGTAAATACGCGATTTTCTGCGCTAATTCTTTCGTTTTATATAGAGAAAGACTCGTGCCATTTAAATCGATTTGTCCGCTATCCGGTGCCATCTGCCCTGAAAGGAGATTAACCAGTGTAGATTTTCCTGAACCATTATGACCAAGAACCACTGTGAGTTCTGTTGTCGGTATATTTAGCGAATCTATAGATAAAATAGAACGATGATCACGAACGATATTAATATTTGCTAATCGAAACATAGAAAGGACTCAAGGCATGCCAAGGTTATTAGCATGCCTTTTTTAAAATTACCAAGTGTACTTTGTTTGTAACACAAATGAACGCGATTGGCCGTAGTAGCACCAGTAATCACAAGATGAAACATACTCTTTATTGAGGATGTTATTCATATTAAACTGGAACTGCCAATTATTCGATAATTGATATATCGCGGCCATATCCCAGAGCGTCGCACTAGGAACAGAACGGTTGCTGCTCGCTGGGTTGTCTTTTGATTGACCATAATAGCGAATACCAGTTCCGAGTTTTAACGACTGGTTACTCATGATTGGAATTTCGTAGTCAGTCCAGGCAGTCGCCATATGTTTGGGGATAATGCCAGCCTGCTTGCGTCCTTTTCCTCCCGTATTATCTGTTTGCGCATTGGTATAAGTGTATGTCGCTTTGATATCCCAATTATCAGTAACACTTGCGAAGAGCTCTGTTTCTATACCTTGTGAAGTCACCTTACCCGTTTGAGTTGCAATAAAAGTCTTGGGATTGGTCACTAACGCATTTTTTTGTTCGATATCGAACCAAGCAATATTCCAATAACCATCCATAAAATAAGGCGTATATTTGATACCTGCTTCAAATTGCTCACCTTTAAGTGGTTTATACAGTTTTTGGGTGGTTGGGTCGATCGTCGATTGAACTTCAAAAGATTGAGAGTAATTTAAATAAGGTGAAATGCCATTGTCAGCGATATACATTAAACCCGCATTTAAACTCATCTGCCCATCGTTTCTAGACTCATCTTCTGCTTTTTTATGTGCTTTATTTTCAGTTTTTACCCAATCATAACGTGCGCCAATGACCCCAATCCATTTGCTATCAAGCTTTGTTTGGTATTGTGAATAAATACTAGTTTGTGTTTTATCAATAGTGCGATGAATATTATTAGATGGGTCTAGTGGGGTATAGTGTCCATAAACTGGCTTCCACGGGTTAATTTTACCAAAAGCATAATTATCCTGTTCATCACCTTTGGTTTGATGATATTGAAATTCAATACCCGTAAGTAAAGTATTTTCAAACCGCTCACTATCCCATTCACCGACAATATTGTTATCTAAGCTAAAACTTTGGTTTTTACCATCGCGAAAAACAACACCTCGCTCCAATTCTTGCACAGCAGGATCTGCATTAAAGAAGGCGTAAACGCTTCTGAGTGTTAGGTCGTTGTAACCGTAATTCACACGCTGCGCAAAACGCCACTCATCATTAAATTGATGTTCTAATAAATAACCCACTGAAAACTGAGTTCGCTTATATTTATCGTAATCAGGCTCACCTAAATTGGTTGATGGTTTAATTTTGCCATAATTAGAGTGAATTAATGTTCCCGCTGCGGGGAAAAAAGGATTCGTGGGCGTACCATCATCGTGCAGATACGTTCCCATTAACGTAAGTACAGTTTGGTCAGACAAGTCAAATGCCGCACTTGGCGCCAGATAAATACGTTTATTATCTGTGTCTTTGAGTTCCCCATCCGATTTTTTCATCGTTCCCACTAAACGGTAGCGGGCACCTACATCCGCTGATGCCGTAGAAAGATCAAAACCTAGCGCTTGGTGATCGTTATTACCCGCTTCTAAAAATATTTCATTTTTAGCATTAATAGATGGTTTTTTCGTTACTAAATTAACAGCGCCTCCAGGAGTGGATTCGCCAAAGAGAACAGCTGATGACCCCTTCACGACTTCAATACTTTCCAACCCATAAGGTTCAAGCAACCAAGTATAATAGCCATCTCGATATAACCGGCTATTATCTAAATAGGTTGCAGCATCAAAACCGCGGACTTTGAACCAATCAGTATCATTATCAGCTCCATAAGGCTGTGCAACAACCCCTGAGGTATAACGAAGTGCTTCATCAATTTTTTGCGGAGCATGTATGGTCAAATCTTGTTCGGTAATAATCGAAACTGATTTTGGCGTTTCTTGCAGCGCAGTATTCACTTTGAGTGCTTGTGCACTGACAACGAAAGAGTCTTGTTTGTCGCTATTTTGTTCATTTGCCATGGATTGGTTTTGAACAGCCAGCGCTAACAAGGTGAAAATGGCAACCTGATGTAAACGAAATAAACCTAAATTTTTCACAAAATAGTTCCAATGATAATAATAATAAGTCTCAGTATTATTCCTAAAAATAAGTCAAATTAAAATCAATTTGGCATATTTACTTATAACAAATAGTTATTAAAAAAATCAATTTAGACACAATTAATCATACATAAGAAAGGGATATTATTAGGCGAGAATAACGAAAATGATTGCGATATTAATGTTAGCTCATTATTTAAGTTAATAAATGCAAAAAATAAGGCGGGAGTGTTCCTTCCCGCCTAGTGCTATCATTTAATTATCAGGTTGTTAGAAATATTGCGCTACCAGAACAACGCATATAACACGCACAAGATAACCATAATTGCGTAGGATGCGATATTGAAACCTGTCGATGTTTTAAAGGTCTCCGACGTTAAAATAATTGCCCCCTCACAGTCATCTTCTTTTGCCGTTGTCAGGCTAATTAAACCAATCACGACCGCAGTAAAGAAGAAGGTGTACATCATTTGGTCAAGGAATGGCATACCTAACGGCATCAGTTTTAAGAATAATGCAAACGGAATTGAGAGCAGCACACCGATAATCGCGCCTTTTGCATTGGTTTTCTTCCAAAATAAACCTAGTAAGAATACCGCTAAAATACCAGGGCTAACTAACCCCGTATACTCTTGAATATATTGGAAAGCCTGTCCAATGTTACCTAATAATGGTGCGATAAAACATGCCACAATTAACGCAACAACCGCGCTGATCCGCCCGACATTCACTAATTTATGGTCCGCGGTTGACGGAGCAATATATTCTTTGTAGATATCCATAGTGAAAATAGTTGCCACTGAGTTCAGCATAGAAGCTAAAGAAGAGACAATAGCCGCAGCTAATGCCGCAAATACGACCCCTTTAGCGCCGACAGGTAAGAATTGTGTTAACCATGGGTAAGCTTTGTCCGCTTGTGCCAGTGTTGGCATATGTTCTTGTGCCATCGTTCCTAATCCCGCCAGTAATGCAGGGTCAGAAACAATCACAAATGCTGCAATACCCGGTACAACAACAAGGATTGGGACAATCAGTTTGAGAAATGCCGCAAAAACCAAGCCTTTTTGTGCTTCATTAATAGATTTGGCCGCTAATGCACGTTGAATAATATATTGGTTGAAGCCCCAGTAATATAAATTGGCAACCCATAGTCCGCCAATTAATACGGCAATACCGGGTAAATTGCTAAATTGCGGGTTGTCTTGGCTTAAAATCATTTCAAAATGTGCAGGTGCTTCACTTGCCATACGGCTCATCCCCGCGAATAAACCTGCATCACCGCCAATATAGCTCACCGCCATTATTGTGGTTAAAAAACCGCCTAAAATTAAAAAGAAAACTTGTACGACATCTGTCCATGCAACCGCAGATAGCCCGCCATAAAGAGAATAAATCACAGCAAATAATGCTAAACCAAAAATAGCATAATGCATTGGAATACCTAGGATTGTCTGTAATGCTAACGACCCTAAATAGAGAACTGAAGTTAAATTAACAAAGATAAATAATGCTAACCAGAATACAGCTAAGATCGTTTTTAATGTTTTATTAAAGCGTTTTTCAACAAATTCTGGAATGGTAAAAATACCTTTATCGATAAATACGGGCATAAAGTATTTTGCGACAATAATCAGTGTTAGTGCCGCCATCCATTCATAGGATGCGATGGCTAAACCAATTGAAAATCCAGAGCCAGACATACCAATAAATTGCTCTGCAGAGATATTTGCCGCAATCAGTGAAGAACCTATAGCCCACCAAGGTAATGTTTTTCCTGCCAGAAAATAGTCTTTTGTACCTTTTTTTTGCCCTTTTTTATCTCGAGAAACCCAAAGACCCACACTAATAATGATAAGCACATACAGAATGAATATTCCGTAATCTAATGTGCTTAACCCAACCCCTTCAGTTTGCATAATCAAATTCCTTCGCCAAATGATAACGAAGCAAGTGTAAACGTTACCACAAGATATCACCGTTAAATGAATCACATATTTTCACAATATCCTCAATAATGTTAACTTAGTGGATTAAATAACAGATTTTAATGCAAATTTTCAGAGAAGAACGAAGACGAATTACAGGAAAGTAATCTATTTTTTGATAGTTCCGTGAAGCTCATCAAATATCAATGAAAACGTTTACACAGAATGCGGTAATTTTATGCCTATAAAATCACTGGGCGTGCAAAGGCCTAACTGAATTACGTTGAACCAGTGTCGGTGAGTAAATTAAACTTTCACCTGTCGTTTTTTCCCCTCTTGCTAAAGAAAGTGCTAACTGAGTGGCTTTTTCTGCCATCATTTGAATGGGATAACGAATCGTTGTTAAACGTGGATGGATATAGCGGGCAATCAATACATCGTCAAAACCAATAACCGAAACCTGTTCTGGTGAGTGAATTTCATTTTCATCTAATACCGCAATAGCCCCTGCTGCCATAAAATCGTTGTAGCCAACGACCGCAGTGATTTCGAGTGATTTTATCAGCAAGTTAGTCATCGCTTGCTCGCCGCCTTCCCCATAAGGAGTACCATATTCAACATAGCTATCAGATAGTTGAATACCATTATTTTTTAATGCGTCTCGATAGCCTTGCAAACGTTGTATCGCATCCTCAATTTGGTGATTTGAAGAGATGTACGCAATTTTAGTGTGCCCATGTCGAATGAGGTGTTCCGTCGCTAAATAGGCACCTTTGTAATTATTTAATGAAATACAGCGGGTTGCAATCTCATCAATATGGCGGTTGATCAGTACCATACTCGGGACTTCGTTCGCATATTGGAGTAGTTCTGCATCATCAAGGGCTTTAGAGTGAATGACCAATGCATCACAGCGGTTGTTAATCAACAGCTCAATAGATTGGCGCTCTTCCTTTGCATTATGATAACCGTTACAAATCAAGATATGTTTACCATTTTTATGGGCTACCGCATCAACAGCTTTAACCATAACACCGAAAAATGGGTCTGACACATCGTTAACGAGCACCCCAATTGTATTTGAGCTTTGGTTCACTAACGCGCGAGCCGCCGCATTTGGGCGATACCCTAGCTTATTCATTGCCTTTTTTACGGATGCAATAGAAGCTTGGCTTGCCTTAGGTGATTGATTAATCACCCGTGAAACAGTTGCAACAGAAACACCTGCTTCTTTTGCCACATCTTTGATTGTCGCCATCGTGTACCTCTACAATTAGGATGGCTTATTAAACAATGAGCTAGAATTAAAAACAATGGCGTAGCGCATATTAAAATTATTTAGCTAAAACTCATCAATGCATAGTATAGAAAAACAAAACACCGCATTTCAGCGGTGTTAATCAACAGTAGGCTTAAAAAATAAATTGATAACACGTTTCACTACAATATATTTGATTAGGCTGTGAAATCGGGCTGTATCGCTCCCCCCATTCAGGGTGATTAACTGCATCGGGTGGAAATTGCGTTTCAAATGCAACACCAGAAAAAGGCGTATACGATTTTGTTTTACCCGCAACTGAAATCAAATAATTCCCTGTATAAAGCTGCATAGAGGGCATTGTTGTAGAAATATTCATTTTTACGTCCCCTTCAGGAGCACACAGCGATGCCACCGTTTGCCGCCCATCAATACGAGATGTTTCGAGAATAAATGTGTGATCATATCCCCCAGCAGAAACTTGGTCGTTATCTTGGATAAAATCACGGCCAATGAGTTTGCTTTGGCGAAAATCAAAATTGCCGCCAGTCACATTACGCCACTCTCCACTGGGGATCCCTGTTTTATCTGTCGGTAAATAACAATCACTGTAAATCGTAAGAGCGTGATCTAGAGCTGTTTTTTCACTACCTTCACCCGCCAAATTAAAATAAGCATGATTGCTTAGGTTCACAGGGCAGCTCTTTGTAGTTTGGTGTTTATAGCGGATAATCACTTGGTTTTCATCCGTTAATTCATAACTCACCTCAACGTTCAGTTCCCCAGGAAAACCTTGGTCACCATCTGGCGAAATAAGTGAAAAAATAACCTGTTGAGCACTAGTCTGTGAAATTGCCCAAACTCGATAGCTAAAATTATCTTTCCCACCATGTAAGCAATTCGCCCCTTGATTGGCTGATACTAAATAATTTTCACCATGAATAGAAAAGCGTGCATTCGCGATACGGTTAGCCACGCGTCCCACTGTCGCCCCCAAATACACGTCTTGTTCCTTCTGTTTATCCATGTTTGGTGAACCTAGGATAACGTCTCGCTTCTCACTCGCTAGTGGTAAAATACAACTTAGCCAACTTGCCCCTAAACTTGTCAGGGTAATTTCCATATCATTTTTGTTGGTTAACACGACGACTTTGGGTGAACCTAATGTCTGATTTTTTTCTTGAGTAAACATCATGTTATTTCAACTTCTCAATGTGTTGATTTGCTTTTAACGCACCACACTCGCACCTGAGCTAGGTTGGCATACATAAATATCGGCTTGTAAACCTGTCGCTTTCTGGTATTGCGCTTCTACCGCGTCAATCACTGGTTGAACACATTGCTGCTGCATCACCGCAACCACACAGCCGCCAAAGCCCCCTCCGGTCATACGTACCCCACCTTGAACACCTAAAACGGACTTAACGATATCCACTAAAGTATCAATTTCTTTAACTGTGATTTCAAAATCATCACGCATGGAAATATGTGACTGCGCCATTAATTCGCTTAGTTGCAATAAATCATTTTGCGTTAATGCTTTTGCTGCCGCCAAAGTACGCTCGTTCTCACTGATCACATGTTTGGCTCGCTTAGCAACGACAGGAGATAATTGGTGTTGCTGCTGCAAAAAATCATCAAATGTGACATCGCGCAACGCTTTCACTCCAAACAAATTGGCAGCTTCTTCACATTGTTGGCGGCGTGTATTGTATTCACTCCCAACTAAGCCTCGTTGCTTGTTTGAATTGATTATCATCACAACCAAATCATCAGGTATGGAAATAGGAAATAACGCCAAACTGCGGCAATCAATAAGTAAAGCATGGCCAGCATCCCCACAAGCTGAAATCAGTTGGTCCATAATGCCGCAGTTACAACCAACAAATTGGTTTTCAGCTTGTTGGCCATTCAGCGCGATATCTTGTTGACTAATATCTAATTGATACAAGGCCTTAAGTGTTTGTCCAATTACAACTTCTAGTGAGGCTGAAGAGCTTAATCCCGCACCCTGCGGAACGTTTCCACTGACTGCAATATCGCAACCATTAAACGAAAACCCTCTTTGTAAGAGAAACTTCACTACACCACGTATATAGTTCGCCCACATTTTTTCAGGCAAAAATGTAATATCACTATCCAAACTGAATTCATCGCACTCATTATGGTAGTCAGCCGCAACAACTCGGATAATGCGATCATCACGTTTTGCCGCTGCAGTCATTGTTTGGTAATCAATCGCACAAGGCAAAACAAAACCATCATTATAGTCTGTATGCTCGCCGATGATATTTACTCGTCCTGGCGCTTGAACATATATTTCAGGTTGATAACCAAAGGTTTTTTCAAACGATGTGGCAACAGTTTGCTTTAACGTTTCCATTTTTAATTATCCTTAATACGTCATTTGGTTAACCTGGCAAACAACCAAGTTAATTATAATTTGGTAAATTATCTAGCGATTTAACTTTGTTTATAGTGGCAGTCACTCACATCACGTAAACGTTGTGCCGCTTGCTCTGGCGTGAGGTCTCTCTGGGTTTCCGCTAACATTTCATACCCCACCATGAACTTTTTCACTGTCGCTGAACGCAGTAATGGCGGATAAAATAAAGCATGTAATTGCCAATGTTCGATACTTTGGCTTTCATTCATAAAAGGCGCAAAGTGCCATCCCATTGAATAAGGGAAAGAACAATGAAATAGGTTATCGTAGCGACTTGTGAGTTTTTTTAGCGCTATAGCAAGGTCTGCACGAATGGCTTCATTCATTTCATCCATGCGGCGAATATGTCGTTTGGGTAGTAACAATGTCTCAAATGGCCAAGCCGCCCAATAAGGAACAAGTGCAATCCATTCTTGAGTTTCGACAACAATCCGTGAGCCATCTTGTTGTTCTGCTTGAATATAATCAATTAATAAATTACGGCCATGACGTTGATAATATTGCGAGAGGAAGTGGTCCTTACGGGCAATTTCATTGGGTAAAAAATCACTCGCCCAAATTTGCCCATGAGGATGAGGTTGAGAACACCCCATTATTTCCCCTTTATTTTCAAAAACTTGAACCCAAGCATAGCGTTCACTTAATTCGACGATTTGTTGCTGCCATGTTTCGATGACACCTTCAAGTTCAGGCACAGACAGCTCTGGCAGTGTTTTACTGTGGTCCGGAGAGAAACAGATTACTCGGCTAACACCACTAACCGATTGTGATTGAAACAACTCAGATTGATTATCAGGCTGGGCACAGGGTTGTGCTAATAACGCACCATGGTCATTTTGGAATACATAAGTCCCTTGGTAGTTAGGATTGACCTCCCCTGAAACCCTTGTATTACCCGGGCAAAGAAAGCAATGTGCATCATACTGAGGTAAATCTTCTATTGATGGCTTTTCATCTTTACCACTCCATGGACGTTTTGCTCGATGGGGAGACACTAACACCCATTGGCCCGTTAATGGGTTATAGCGACGATGGGGGCAATCAGAAGGGTTAAATGGCATTGTATTCATCTTATCTGTCTCCTCAACTTCATCACCATTGGGGATATTTGATTGCTATCCGCAGCCACCCACAGCCCTATCATCAATCGTTGATCCTGTTGCATTTATCTTCTCCCTCAATACTGCTTAAACATAACTTCACCTTCAAACCTGTCGTTACCACGAATTATAGCAACGAGTTTCAATAGGATTCTGTGATCCATCTCGATTAGTGTAAACGTTTACACAAAAATATAAAGCTATCCATTTTGAGTATGAAAATAATATTTGGCTGCAAGTTAAGTAAAAAGCCGCCCCTTAGATGGGCGGCGATGTAAGTAATCGGGTTTATTAGCACAAATTCAGAGGTAGGTTTGCAAGCAACCAAGCCGACTATCGTAGGCTTGGTTTAGTATAACGCTATAGAAGAATCAACCTTCTACGCTGACTTTTTTCTTCGTCATTACCATTGCAATAATTAACAGTAAAATTAAGAAAATAGATAAAGCTAACAGTAAGGAATAAAAACCATTCCATTGGTATTTTTCAATCACGATTGATAATGGATACCCTGCGATTGATGCCCCAATATAGGCAAATAAGCTGACAAACCCTGTTGAAGCCCCAGCGGCATTTTTATGTGAATTTTCAGCAGCTGCCATGGCAATCAAAAATTGAGGGCCAAAAATGAAGAATCCTGTCATAAAGAACAAGAAAGAAAACACATATTCGTTATCAACTGGAACTATCCATAAACAGAATGAAGTGATAATAATCCCGAGCGCATAAATGACATTCATTTGCGCACGATTGCCTTTAAAGATTAAATCGGAACCCCATCCTGCAACAATAGCACCAAAAAAACCGCCAATTTCAAACATCATGACGACCGCATTTGCCGACAACAAATTAAAACCGTGCTCTTCAATTAAATACAAGTTTGCCCAGTCATTTATCCCTGTTCTGACGATATAAATCACCGCATAAGAAAGAGCGAGAACCCATAACACTTTATTTTTAAAGATATATTCGTTCAATATTTTGCCTAAAGGCAAACCCGCCCCTTTGGCTTCATATTTTAATTCTTCAAGGTCATTTCGCCATTCACCAACCGTAGGCAGCCCCATTGTCCGTGGTCTATCACGTAATAAAATACATAATCCAATACCAATCACAATGGCAATAATTCCTGGTATGATCATCCCGTAACGCCAGCCAAGCGCTAACGCAACACCACCGGATAAAATTGGAATTATTGCACCTCCAATATTATGTGATGTATTCCAAATAGCCCACCAGAGCCCACGTTCATTACGTGAATACCATGTGTTAAGTATTTTGGCACAAGGCGGCCAACCCCAACCTTGGAAAAACGCATTCACCATCCACAAGACAATAAACATACTGATTGAGGACGTTAAGCCGAACAGGATGTTTACCACCCCTGTCGCTATCAAACCGATCCCCATAAAATATCGTGGATTTGAACGGTCACCGATGATGCCAGAAAGGAATTTAGATGCCCCATAAGTCAGGTAAAATGCAGTTCCAACCATCCCTATATCGGCTTTTGTAATCCCTAAATCAACTAGCATTTCAGGCATTACAAAATTGAAGCTTTTGCGTGTGAAATAAAAAACGGCATAACCAATATAACTGACAATCATTAAGTGTAATCGCCAGTATTTATATTTAGCGTCGATTTCAGATTTCGACATGGTTACTGGTATATCTGGTTGTTCTTTAAATATTGACATATTCAACCCCGGCTAAAAGTACAAGCAGGCAAAAATATGACAATAATTTAGCTGCAACAATAAGCAAAAACACTTAATTATTACAATTGCGTTACAGTTTTATTACAAAATGTTACCTCCATCAAAAAATAAATATTTTTATCTATTTCCTATAACACCCCAAACAAAAATGAACGACTCAGTGTTATATCAGCTGTTTAGATGAAATAACATGAACCCCTTTAGAGGGAGCCACAGCGGCCTCAAATAATGCTTTCGCAATATTTGTTGCGGGGCTAACTTGGCAACTAGCTGGCAGTATAGATGATAGAAAAGAAATAATACGGATCACAATGACTTCACCCAAACGCGCTGTTTGGCGGTCACCACTAATCACATTCGGCCGAACCAAAGTTAAAGAGTCAAAACCCAGTGACATTAAGTCTTGTTCGAGCTGCCCCTTTACTCGGCTATAAAAAAAAGGTGACTTCGCATTTGACCCCAAAGCAGAAGTCAACACAAATGTCGGGCAGTGCCATTTTTTGGCCAGCTTTGCACAGGCTAAAGGATAAGTGTAGTCTACTTGACGAAATGCCGCTTTCGACCCTGCAGCTTTGAGAGTTGAACCCAGCGCACAAATCACCGCATCAACTTCCCATAATCCAGCCCCATCAGGGAAATGATTAAAATCTACAATAGGTGCTTGTAATTTCTCATGTTTTACTAATGCATGTCGTGTTGGCGCTATCACCTGAGTCACACGAGAGTCTGCCAGAGCCAATGATAAAACATGACTTCCCACAAGCCCTGTCGCGCCTAACAGTAATATTTTCATTTTATTCACCCATGCAATGAATGGAGAAATTCAATTATAGCCTTGTCAGTGGGGTTCCACTAGATTAATGCTGTTTTTTCGTACGAACTCAGTTGTTTGTGGTTCTTTTGTTGTTTGATTGTGAAAATTGCTTGATATTAGTAATCATTCTAAAGATAATCATTCTCAATATCATTTCGATTATCAACAAACTGAGTATGGTAAATAATATGACAGCCCCAGTTGCAGAAAATACCGTCGAAACGGCAAAGCAAACCGTTAAAACTGACGTGATAGAAAGCCAACAGTTATTGGGCCCTGCCGGTAAGGTCTCAATTCAACATAATGGCGAACTTTATCAATTGAGACAAACGCGTACAGGTAAGTTGATCTTAACTAAGTAAAACCGAACCCAAAGTAAGTCGCACCAAAACTTAATTCGCAAGCCACCTAGGTCAATTATCCAGGCAGCCAGCTTAATCTAAACATAGGAAAAGGTTTCTTATGGAGTTTAAACTGACGTCTGTATTCCACATTTGTACCGCTAAATATCGAATTAGCAAGGATAGTCACTCGATACTTTACTATCGCACAGCGGTCGCTTTCATGTGCAAAATCCCAAATAGCCCTGCTGAACACAAACCAGTAGTCTGCTATTACCTCAGCTTTATACTTTCATTATGTGTTCACTCCTCTTGCTATGTTCAGACACTGCTTACATGCAATTTTTCCTGTGTCATACCGAATTCAGGTCCTCCAGACCAACGCATCGTCATCAATTAATGCGAATTCACTCTGCTTAATACAGATAAAAACTATATGGAGTATCACAATTATGTCCCCTGTTTTGCGAATGTCAGTCCTGACCAGTGCCATTTTAGGCGTGATAGCAAGTGCTCAAGCACAAACAACAGAACCAACACCAAAAAAAAATCATCATGATGTGATGACCGTCTATGCCACAGGTAGCGAACGTGACAGCTTCGAAACTCCGATGATGGTTACCGTGATTAAAAACGATTCACCTGAAACAAAAACGGCCAGCACGGTCAATGATATTTTACGCAAAGTCCCTGGAATTGGCGTCACCGGTACCAGCCGAGCGAATGGGCAAGATATTTATATGCGCGGGTTTGATCGACGCGGCATTTTGACTTTAGTTGATGGTATTCGCCAAGGCACAGATACAGGCCATGTTAATGGCACGTTTATCGACCCGGCTCTGATTAAGCAAGTTGAAATCATCCGTGGCCCTTCAGCCTTGCTTTATGGCAGCGGTGCTATGGGTGGTGTGATTGCTTGGGAAACGGTTGATGCCAAAGACTTGTTGCGTGAAGGCCAAGACCATGGTTTCCGTGTCTTTACCGAAGCCGCTACAAGCGATCATAGCTTCGGTTTCGGTGGTACCGCATTTGGCCGTAGTGATGACCTTGATGGGTTATTCAGCTTTGTGACAAAAGAAACTGGTAATGTCCGCATGAGTAATGGCGATGACATGAAAAACAAAGAAACCATCGGTAACCTGCTGGCGAAAGGTACATGGCAAATCGATGATGCACAAAAGCTTTCTGGCCAAGTGCGTTATTATAATAACGATGCCAATGAGCCGAAAAACCCACAACAAATCACCAGTACCAGTAAAAACTTAAAAGTGAACCGCACAACGCGTCAACGCGATGCGCAAGCCACTTACAACTTAAAGCCATCTTCGCAAGATTGGCTTAACCTGACAGTGACGCCCTATTATTCTGAGGTCAATATTACGGCTAAAGGTCAAGGCACCCCTTACGAGGGCAGGACACAGAAAACTTATGGGATGAAGGTTGATAACAAAACCAATTTCTATGATTTCCCTCTCGCTGCCCATAACTTAACGTATGGCAGTGAAGCTTATCAGCAAAAACAGACACCTTATGCCAACACAACCCAGTTCCCTGATGCAGAAATCACCTTTGCATCTGGATTTTTACAAGATGAAATTAGCCTAAAAGATTTGCCTGTTTCATTTATTGTCGGCACGCGCTATGACCATTACAAATCGAAAGCCAAAGGTAATGATGAAACCAAAGAAGGCAAATGGTCATCTAAAGGGGCGGTCAGCATCACACCAACAGAGTGGTCAATGTTGTTTGCATCGTACTCTGAAGCCTTCCGCGCGCCAACCATGATGGAGATGTACAACGATGAAGTCCATTTCCCAATAGGGCCAATCTTTAATAAATGGCGTCCAAATCCAAATTTAAAACCTGAAAGCACCCGTACTGCGGAATATGGATTTGGCCTGCGTTTCAATGACTTATTAATGGAAAGAGACAACCTGCAATTCAAAGCCAGCTACTTTGATACCAAAGCCAAAGACTATATCAATACCTATGTCACCCCTGAGCCTGATTTTAGAAATCCAGAAAACAATTACACCACATCAATCAACACAAAACGCGCCAAAATTTGGGGCGTAGATGCATCTTTGGATTATAAAACAGACTATTTCAGATGGAACTTAGCCTATAACCGTACCACGGGCAAAAACGAATATAACGGTGAATCAATCACTTCCATCAAACCAGAGTCATTCACCAGTAACCTCTCTATTCCTGTTGCCAATAGCGGTTTTTCAGTGGGCTGGTTAGGCGAGTTTACGCGCCATACTGACTTCAATAAAGCCTCTAAAGCTGAACAACAAGCCGGCTATGCCGTACATGACTTCTACGTCAGCTACCAAGGTGACGGGCAGCTCAAAGGGTTAGGAACCAGTGTCGTATTAGGTAATGCCTTTGACAAAGAATATTACTCATCACAAGGCATTCCTCAAGATGGACGTAATGCCAAGCTGCTTGTCAGCTTCCAATGGTAATTCACACAATATTAAGGAGATAAACGTGAATTCAGCACTTTACGAGCGTTACCAACAAGCAAAAACAGAGAACAAAGCCAAATACGCTCGCGATCTCGCCGCCTATTTAAATGTATCTGAAGCTCAACTGCTGCATAGTCGTGTTGGTCACGACAAAGCTGTTCGTTTAAACGTCGACGCCCCCACTTTATTGACAGAATTAGCTACTGTTGGAAAAGTGAAAGCGATTACACGCAACGAATATGTTGTTCATGAGCAAGTTGGCCGTTATGACAATGCGACATTTAGCCCACATGGCGGCTTAATTTTAAACCCACGCGCCCTTGATTTACGGATGTTCTTTAGTCATTGGGATGCCATTTTTGCGTTAACCGAAGACAGCAAACACGGTGAACGCCATAGTATTCAATTCTTTGATAAACAAGGTGATGCACTACATAAAGTTTACACCACCGATGAAACGGATATGGCGGCATGGCAAGCACTGATTGAAAAATATGCTACCCAGAATAACCCGGAACTCATCCATGAAGCAGCCACTCCATTTACCAACCAACCCGTTAGTGAAGAGCTAAAACAACAGCTAGAACAACAATGGCGCAACATGACAGATGTTCACCAATTTTTTGTTCTCCTGAAGAAAAATAACCTCAGCCGCCAGCAAGTTTTCGCCGCGGTCAGTGATGATTTGGCTTGGAAAGTGCCTAATGATTCCTTCAATCAGCTGATTAACACTGCGTTCAAAGATCAAAACGAAATTATGATTTTTGTGGGCAACCGCGGATGTGTGCAAATTTTCACTGGTGAAATCAAAAAAATCATGCCATATCAAAGTGAAGGTTCAGACTTAAAGTGGCTAAATATTTTCAATCCTGATTTCACCTTGCACATGATTGAAAATGGTATCGCCGAATGCTGGGTTACACGTAAGCCAACGCAAGATGGCCATGTGACAAGCCTTGAAGTCTTCGATAACCAAGGAAATCAAATTGCACAAATGTATGGGCAGCGTACGGAAGGGACTCCAGAGCAAGAGCAATGGCGCCAACAAGTCACCGCATTACCACGCATTTAAACCTAGGTAACTTATTATGAAACAATGGCTTCTAATCTTATCAACGCTGTTTATCTCTGTTAGTTCTTATGCAGCAGAACGTATCGTTACCTTAGGTGGTGATGTGACTGAAATTGTGTATGCACTCGGAGCACAAGAACAGCTCGTTGCCCGTGACAGCACCAGTCTTCATCCTGAGCAAGCGACCAAGCTCCCTGACGTGGGCTATATGCGTATGCTTAATGCGGAAGGCGTGTTGTCAATGCGTCCGACTTTAGTACTTGCGAGTGAGTTAGCTAAACCCTCAATGGCTCTCTCGCAAATCGAAAAAAGTGGCGTAAAAATTATTAAGGTGACAGGGAAACCCAGTTTAGAAGCCATTCCAGAAAAAATTACCACTATCGCTAATGTAGTTGGTAAAACAGAGCAAGGAAAACAATTGGTTAATCAATTTAACCAACAACTTAGCCAAATAAATACGGCACCTATCGATAAAAAAGTCCTGTTCATTATGAGCCATGGCGGCGTTCTACCATTAGCCGCAGGAAAGCACACTGCAGCAGATAGCGTGATTAACGCAATCGGTGCAAAAAATGCCATGAGCAGCTTCAACAGCTACCGTCCTTTATCCCAAGAGGGTTTGCTATCAAGCCAGCCTGATTTAATCATTTTTACTCAGGAAGGGGTTAAATCATTAGGCGGGATAGAAAAAGTGTGGAACTTACAAGGAATGTCAATGACCCCCGCAGGGAAAAATAAAGCGCTTTTGGTTGTTGATGATGTCGGTATGCTCACCTTCAGTTTAGGTACGCCTAAAGTCATGCAACAACTACGTGAGGCATTAGAAAAATCCCAATGAGTCGCTTTAAAAACCCATTTTTGGTGATTATCGTTTTATTGTTAGCACTTGGTGGTTTAGTTCTCATCGCGTCGAATGCAGGCGCAATGAACTTTTCATTAAAAGCACTGTGGCAGGCTTCTGCCACAGACTCGGATTGGCAGATATGGCTGAATATTCGCCTTCCTCGAGTGTTAATTGCCATCTTAGTTGGCCTTGCCTTGGCAGTGTCTGGTGCCATTATGCAAGGGTTATTTCGTAATCCACTTGCCGACCCTAGCTTACTCGGTATCAGTAGTGGTGCAGCTTTATCCGTTGCTGCATTTATCGTTTTCTCTGTTTCATTACCGACTGTGATGCAAGGTTATGGCCATGTTGCCGCTGCTTTTATTGGTAGCCTAACCGTTTCTTTTATTATTTTTAGCTTAAATCGTTCATCAAATGGCAACCTCGCAAAATTACTTCTCGCGGGTATCGCAATCAATGCACTGTGCATGTCATTCATCGGTGTTCTTAGTTATATCAGCAATGATCAACAGCTAAGAACATTTAGTTTATGGATGATGGGTACACTCGGTAATGTTGACTGGACGTCACTGACTATTGCCGCTTCAGTTATTCTTCCTATTTGTGTTATCTGCCTAATGCAGGGAAATAAGCTCAACATTCTGCAATTAGGGGATGAAGATGCACATTACCTTGGGCTTAATGTTGAACGAACCAAATTTATTTTATTATTCCTCAGCGCTATGTTAGTCGGTTGTGCTGTTGCGATGAGCGGGGTTATTGGTTTTGTGGGTCTCGTCGTTCCGCATCTTATTCGTATGACACTCGGTCCAGACCATCGTTGGCTCATTCCTGGTTCAGCTATCGTCGGTGCGGGGTTATTATTGATCGCTGATACAGTAGCGAGGACTGCAGTTGCACCTGCTGAAATCCCTGTTGGCTTGCTGACAGGCTTGATTGGTGGCCCCTACTTCTTATGGCTCATTTTGCGACAGCCTGCAGGGAGGATCTAAATATGCAAACCAAACCGTTATTGTTAGAAGCACAAAATTTATCTTATAAAATCAGTGAAAAGACACTGATAGATAATGTGAGTTTATCTATTGAGCAAGGGGAATTTGTCGCGATCATTGGGCCAAATGGCGCAGGGAAATCCAGCCTATTAAAATTACTAACTGGTTATAACACCCCAACTCATGGCTCGTGCTTTATTGAAGGCCGAGCGATGATTGACTGGGATCATAACGAATTAGCGCGAAAACGTGCCGTCATGAAGCAACATAGCCATTTACAATTTGCTTTTACTGTTGAAGATGTCGTTGCTATGGGGAGAACCCCTTACGGTTCTGAATATAAAAATACTGCCATTGATGAAGCGTTAACACAAACCAGTTGCCAATCACTACGGCAGCGGGATTACCGCCAACTTTCAGGGGGGGAGCAACAACGCGTTCAATTAGCACGAGTATTAGCACAATTATGGCAACCGACAGCTCAACCCGCTTGTTTATTTCTTGATGAACCCACTTCAGCACTTGATTTATACCACCAACAGCATAGCTTGCGGTTACTGCATCAACTGACGCGTCAACGACCATTAGGTGTTTGCTGTGTATTGCATGACCTTAACTTAACCGCTCTGTATGCAGATAAAGTGTTATTAATTCATGATGGAAAGCTTGTTGCTCAAGGTTCCCCTATTGAAGTTTTAACAACTGAAAATTTAACTCAATGGTATCAAGCTGACCTAGGTGTTACTCAACACCCAGAAAATAACACACCTCACGTTTATTTACGTCACTAACTAAGATCTAAAAAGTACTTTATTCAACGCACTTTAAGGGTAAAGTACTTTAATATTCTTACCTTAATAAAGAATTATTAAATCATACCTATTTTAATATGTTATCAATGTCTTTTAATAGTAATTACTCTCTTGATGCACTTCAGTTAATAAAATAGTTATTAGCCCAAAAAAGTGTAAAATCTATATAATCTGTTAATAAATTCGTAAATTTCAAAAATAAATCTCAAGTAATTTCACTTAGAATACCTAAGCATCGCGCAGGTATTTCAAAGGGTTTACATGGAAAACAATATTATCGAAACATTAATTGAGTTAACGCATCGTGGAAATGATGATGTTAAAATTGCAGCTATTTCTGCCTTAGGAGATTATAAAGTAACCGTTGAACAACAAAATGCAATCAACCGCTTACTTGAACTCTGTAAAGACCCAAATAAAGATGTCGCAGTGTCTGCAATAAAAGCGCTAAGTAAACTCTCCGACCATTTTTAATATATAAACAATATCTTTTTATCAATATTCTTCTTAAAATAAAGTTTATTAATTAAACTTATTTAACTTTCTCTATCTCTCTAGTCACTAAATATGAATAGGTAATAATGTTTACTACCTATTCATACGCTAGCTCAACCACACCATACCCAGATTAGTTGTGTTTTTTGATATTAATAAACACCTTCTTCTAGTAGCATCTTAAACATTGAAATTAACCTCTTAAAAATAAATGAGTTTTAATTCATTTATTAATACCTATTAGCAGGATAATAAATGGATAACAAAGTTATAAATACATTACTTGATTTAACAAAAAGAAAAAATGATGATGTAAAAATAGCTGCTATATCCGCTTTAGGTGATTGCAAAATACGGCTGAAACAACATATTACGATTAACCGCCTACTTGAATTATGTAATGACCCAAATAAAGATGTCGCAATCAGCGCGATTAAAGCAATCAGCAAGCTCTCTCATGGGGTGGTCGAATAGTGACTTGAGCATTATTACGATAAAATAATGGAAATAGCAAAGTGAAACCAATTAGTGGCCTCACTTTATGATATTTAGTTATTATCGCTTAAATATAGTGCATGAAATGCAATATGTTCACCAATGAAACTACTAATAAAGTAGTAACTGTGATCATACCCATCACGCAGATTCAAACAATATTCAAATTGTTTTTTATCACAAATATCCGCAAATAACTCGGGTTTTAGTTGCTCTTGATAAAAAGGATCTGCAGTACCGACATCCACTAAAATAGGTGGAATAGCCTCAGCCTTTTCGAGCAATTCAACGGTGTCATATTGAGACCAACCCATAGTATCTTCACCCAAATAAGCCATAAACGCTTTTTGTCCCCAAGGAACCTGGGTTGGAGCAACAATCGGAGAAAATGCAGATAAACTACAATATCGACCAGTATTGCGT
The DNA here is from genome assembly GCF_028482225.1 of Providencia sp. PROV130. Classification (NCBI taxonomy): domain Bacteria; kingdom Pseudomonadati; phylum Pseudomonadota; class Gammaproteobacteria; order Enterobacterales; family Morganellaceae; genus Providencia; species Providencia sp. PROV130. The sequence continues at coordinate 73,666 of NZ_JAMPQC010000031.1, forward strand.
AGGCCAATCATTAAAGCCCCGTGCCCACCCATGGAATGGCCAAAAATAGAGCGTTTTTCTGATACAGGTAAATGTGTTTCGACTAAATCAGGTAGCTCAGACACAATATAATCATACATTTTGTAATGATTACTCCACGGAGCTTCCTGCGCATTCACATAAAAACCTGCACCTTGCCCTAAATCATAGGCCTCGTCATCAGCGACCTCAGTACCGCGAGGGCTGGTATCCGGTGCAATAAGGATCACGCCATATTTTGCCGCAAATTGTTGGGCTCCCGCCTTAGTGATAAAATTTTGCTCATTACAGGTTAACCCTGATAACCAATAAATCACTGGGCAGTTGACTGTTTTCGCTTGTGGCGGTAGATAGGCTGCGAATTTCATTTCACAGCCAAGCACAGTAGATTGATGTTGATAAACATCCTGCCAGCCCCCAAAACACGCATGGCGTTCAATTCTCTCCATCAAAGACTCCTTAATCGTAGTGAATAACGGTGCGGATTGATTTACCTTCATGCATTAAATCAAATGCGTCATTAATACTGTCTAATGGCAATGTATGCGTCACAAACGGAGACAGTTCAATATCCCCCTTCATGGCATCTTCAACCATTTTTGGCAATTGGCTACGGCCTTTCACACCACCAAATGCCGTACCGCGCCATGAACGCCCTGTCACTAATTGGAATGGACGAGTTGAAATTTCTTGCCCTGCTCCTGCGACACCAATGATAATCGATTGGCCCCATCCGCGATGTGCACTTTCAAGTGCGGCACGCATAACATTCACATTACCAATACATTCAAAGGTATGGTCAACACCCCACTGGGTTTTCTCAATCAGAACCTGTTGAATCGGCTTATCAAAATCATTAGGGTTCAAACACTCTGTTGCACCAAATTGACGTGCTAATTCAAACTTAGAGGGGTTAGTATCGATAGCAATAATACGGCCAGCTTTTGCTTGCCTTGCCCCTTGAATAACTGCCAGACCAATACCACCGAGTCCAAAAACAGCAACTGAGTCACCTTCTTGTACTTTAGCTGTATTATGTACCGCGCCAATGCCGGTTGTCACACCACAGCCTAATAAACAAACTTCTTCATGGTTGGCTTGAGGGTTAATTTTTGCCAAAGAGACTTCGGCAACAACGGTATATTCACTGAATGTTGAGCAGCCCATGTAATGATAAACTGGCTGGCCATTATAAGAAAAACGTGTTGTTCCATCTGGCATCACACCTTTACCTTGTGTTTCTCTGACAGAGACACACAAGTTTGTTTTACCTGATTCGCAAAAAACACATTTCCCACATTCTGCCGTATAAAGTGGAATGACATGATCACCCACACTAACACTGGTAACACCTTCACCGACTTCGACAACAACACCTGCACCTTCATGCCCTAATACCACAGGAAACAAACCTTCCGGGTCATCTCCTGACAATGTAAAAGCATCAGTATGACAAACACCCGTATGGCTAATTTTAACTAACACTTCCCCAGCTTTTGGTGGCATCACATCAATTTCGACAATTTTTAATGGCTCACCTGGGCCAAATGCGACTGCTGCACGTGATTTCATCGTTATTCCTTCCTTATTTACCGCAAATAGGTACGAATTAATGAGATAGCATCGTCTACTGAGTCTTTTTGCAACTGTGTTGTCGCAGACTCTTGAAGCCCTTCTCGTAAATGACTTTCTAATACCCCTGCCATCAAACCATTAACTGCACCACGAATAGCAGCAATTTGTTGTAAAATGGCAGCACATTCAACTTCATCTTCTAAAGCCGACTCCAAGGCAAGCAATTGCCCTTTCAGCTTTCTAACCCGAGTAAGAACTGCTTTTTTTTCCTTTGGGGAATGTGGCATATTTAAGCCTCTTTAGCATACATAGGGGGAGTATAGTATCTATAGGATTATCTGTACAGAATTGCTTATTTTCATGACCAAAAAAGACAAAATAATATTAGGTAGAAAGGTTAAACAGTAAAACGTGAATATCACGCTCTACTGTCTTCAATAAGAAATAGATTTACGCTACAACAAGTTAAAGTATCTATCTGGCTGATATTGAGGGGGAAGTGGTTGAATATCTAACATATCCAATGCATTACGTTCAATACTATTACAAATAGCATTAAGCGGTAAATCATTTGCAGCAATCCCAAAAGGATCTTCGAGTTCTTCTGCTAATGCATCCCACGCTAAGAAGGTATAAGAAATAAAAACAGAAACAAATGGCGTCATAAAATGTAGGTCTACGACTAATGCAAAAGGAAGTAACGAACAAAATAGATAGACTGTTCGCTGTAAAATTAACGTATACGCAAACGGGATCGGCGTATTCGAAATACGTTCACAGCCACCAAGTACGTCCGATAATGCATTAATATCTTTATTAATGGCTTGAAAGAGTACATCGCTGATGACTTTTTTATCACGTAATTCCCCCACCTTTAGGCCAATCTGCAACAATATTCGGCTAGTGGGAAACGGACTTCGGATAACCTCATCAAAAATATTTCGAGGTAATAACCGGTACAAGTCAATGATTGGACTGGTTTTTCTTAGTTCATGTTTAAGGCTCCAACCAAAAGCAATCAACAGATTCGCAAACTCCTTTTGAGCTGACTGGTCATTAGGCAACAACCCTTTAATATTCCTTAAAATATTTCTTTGATTAATTAATAACGAAGCCCAAAGCGTTCGCGCCTCAATCAAGCGGCTGTAACAGGCATTATTACGAAAACCGAGGAAGATTGCGATGGCAATCCCCAGTAAGCTAAAAGGGGCAATCGTTAAATGTATACCTAATCGTTCGTACCATTGAAAACTGAGTACTGCTACGATAGATATCATTATATTTAGAGAAAGCCGAAATGTTATTTTTGACAGCACAGAACCATGCCAGTCGAATAACCGAAAAAACCAGTGCTGATGAGGACGAATAACCATAAGAAGACATATTGTATTAAGATAACGACATTAACTTATTATTTCATTAATTAATTCAATGCGCTATAGCCAAACAACAATTAAAGTAAATATCACAATAATGATGACAAGTGGCAATAGCGCTAAATTCATCCAATACGGTTTTCGTTTACAAATAATATTTGATTTTAATATTACTTATTAAGCTAGTTTTTTGCGGCTTTTAAACGCTCAATTTCATCTTGTAACGCTTCTATCTGCTGCTCTAAATGATCCGTTTCAGTAAAACTATATCGGTGATTTAATTTAGTTGGGCCTGTGGCTCCGGAATAATGGTCATAGCAGTTATTTTGTACATTTGAAATAGCACGCTCTAACCCCATGACTCTATTTTGGTTACCGTGCATTTTGGCATATTTTAGCTGTTTTTCTAATTGATAGATTTTTTATCACAACCATAATATTTATAACCTGCTTGAGCGGATACTGGAATAATCAGTGTTGATAAAATTATTAACAGTATTTTTTTCATGTCAAATTCCTAATTCAAAAAATAATTTACCTATGACTATTTCATCATTTTGGCACATTATTAATATAGGTAAGCTCCTAATTTGGCTTAGGTGAAACAAATATAACGAGTAATTAAAACAAACCTGCCTAAAATGATAACAATCATTTATTATTAATGATGAGTATTAAGTTAATAATATTTTTTTACATGATTTATTACAGACAGACACATTTTTCCCTGATACTTTAATATCAAAGGATTATTCTACAAGGATGTAGCCAGTTTCCATACTTCATCAGGTAAACAATACGTATTATTACAAGATGCTTCATAGAACAACATATCAATTTAATTAATCCATATCTCATATTTAATCGTTTATCCGCATTAATGTTAATTTCTACCTATTTTCATCAAAAAGACTCATTTAAATTTTCGAGATTTAATTTTTTCGATAATATCTGATTCAGAATAAGCCTAAACTCCCACCTCCTTTCATATTTGTTTACGACGGTTTACTGAGTAAAGATATACTCTTTGAATATAAAAAAGATAACCTCAAATGAGAATCGCATGCATCACACCAAATTCGAACTCAAGTTCGCCAATGCTAACGAACAACAATTTCATACCGCATTAAAACAAGCAAGTCAGGAATATCTGCAAACTAAGCACGACCACATGTATGCCAGCCTAGCTGACCTTGCTGCAATTGGAGTCTTGTTTATTGTTGCTGTTCTGAGTTATCTTCCAATTCTCATTACAACATCTACCACAGTTTATATATTGTCCTATTTTGTATTTGTCTTATTCATCATGCTATTAAATGTGATTGGCCAACATGACGCCTGCCATAATACCTTATTTAAATCCAGCTGGAAAAATCGGTTATTTGGCCGTTTAGTTACATTACCCTTAGGATTAGAACCGGAATTTTGGCGCACACGCCACGTTCATTATCACCATCATTATGCCAACATCGAACACTATGATTTAGACACTGAAGAAAATGGCATATTCCGCCAAACACCCTTTCAGCGTTGGCGACCTTTTATGAAATATCAGCATATTTACTGGCCTTTCGTCGCATCATTGTCACTCACATGGATAGCTCTGGTGTTTGATTGGTCTGATCGAACGGGGAAAACACGCTTAAAAACACAGAAAGTTTTAGAAGGTAAACTGGGTTGGGGGTTATTTTTAGGTAGCAAGATAGGCCACTTAATATTGATGCTTGGTATCCCATTGATAGTGGCTCACCATCATGGGATCAGCTTAACTGCAATATTTATTACGTACTTGTTGAGCCAAATGGTTGCTTCCATTTTTGTAATTTATTTATTATTAGGAACACATTGGGCAGAGACACAGTTTTTTACTGCACCTGAGGATAAACAAATTAAGCATGGCTGGTACCACCATAATTTTGTCACGGCTTGTGACTGGCTACCAACCCCCCATTTTTTATGGCGCTTAACTGGGGGATTAAATTACCACCTTACACATCATCTTTTCCCTAATTGGCACCATCGCCATTACCCTGCTCTAGCACACATCTTAGCCAAATTGGCCCAACAGTATGATATGCCATACCGTTGTATTGATTACAAACAACTCGTTGCAGCTCAAATACGATTTTTAAAACAAATGGGACAGCCACCACTACAATAACAATCTTCGTAATTTAAAAAATAGCAACCTTCTCAAATACAGCCTCTAAACCCATTGGTTTAGAGGCAATGATCTAAATAAACCCTTAAGGTCTATCTCCCTTGTCTTTGTTACACTTTAAATAAGCAATACCCTTAATATTAATGACGAATAATTAAAACGATTGATTTAATTATTGATATAAAAACGGACAGGTATCCGGCTATTATTAACAAAATGAGCATTATTTATCTTCTGTTTACTTTTTATTTATTAAGGAATTATTAAATTGGCCATCACATTTATTGATGCTTTATTTAAGTTATAAAAAATATAATCAAATAAAAATTAGATTTCATTTACACACTACAATTTTAGAATGGTTGGCGCTCGCATGAAAAAAGCAGAGTATTTTATAAAAAAATTACGTACACTTATTATGAGTGACAAAACATATCTCACTAATAAATTTACTAAAAAACTCAATTACCGCCCTGACTTTAAAGTTCCAAAAAGCTTTAATGAAAAGGTAAATTTTAGAATGTTGCGTGATAAGAATCCTTATTACACCCAATTTGCAGATAAAATTGCGGTTAGGGATTATATTGCTCGAACTATAGGTAATGAATATTTAGTTCCTATTATCAAAACATATAAAAATACTGATGAAATAAATATCAATAACTTACCGGAACGCTTTGTTTTAAAATGCAGCCATGACAGTGGTAGTAGTATTATTTGTACAGACAAAGATCAGTTTGACTGGCAAAAAGCCAAAAATAAATTGGATTTTCATTTAATTAAAAATCTCTATTATATTACTCGTGAACGTCATTATAAAAATATTCCACCACAGATTATTTGCGAGGAATATATTGATTTATTTACGAATAAAAACCGCAAATTAGTACCAGAAACATGTAGGATCCATTGTTTTTCCGGTAAGCCTGTCTATGCCGAAATTGACTACACCGATGAACTCGGTAATGAATTTATTAATGTTTATGATATCAACTGGCAGTTACAACCCGTGACTTTTGGTTACCCAAACATGTTAGAACCCGTATCTGAACCACCATTATTCAAAGAAATGTTACGGTTAGCAGAAATACTCGTCACGCCTTTTGATTATTGCCGAGCTGATTTTTTGATGTCTGATGAAAATACGTTGTATTTCAGTGAACTCACTTTCGCCCCAAATGCAGGTAGAACAGAAATATCACCGCTGTCATGGGATTTCAAATTAGGGGAGCTTTGGGAACAACGTATTGTACGTAACACTAGGCATTCCCCCATTGAAGCACAACTGGCACCTTCAACCGTGCATAAAAAGAAATAATTAGAATACAAAAAAGGCTCTGCGATAATTCACAGAGCCTTTTATTTATTGGTTTTATTTGTTGATAAAATTAATTTGCTAACACACTGGCTTTACGACGTAAGCTGGCAATTAACATATAAATTGCAGTTACTAACAGCACAATAAAGAAGAAATTCACTAAACCATTATGTTGGCCTAAAAATGTCCCAGCGGCGATAGGCCCCATTGCTGAACCGATACTATAACTAAACAGCATCACCTGAGTTGCAGCAACAATATAGGAGGAATCTAGGCTATCACACGCCAACGTTATCGCTACCGGGTATAAGGCAAAAGTTGACATACCGAGTAACGCTAAAGCGACGATCATCACCAAATAATCACTCGAAATATAAATAACACCCATCGCAAAAACACCTAATAATGAAACCATTGCAAGCAACAAGGTTTTACTCATTAAGATAGATAATTTGCTAACAACTGGCTGTATTAACATCCCACCAAGAATAATTGAAGCCATCAACACACCGACTTGGTCAGTGGTGAATTGGTCTTTTTTCAATGATAACGGCATTAACCCATAGATAGTTCCCATGGTAATACCAGAAACCATACAGCCAATAATTGCAGGTTTACTTAAACGAGCAATTTTTTTCAATGAGAGTTTCTGATGAGAACCACTTTCTGGCTGACCTTGGCGTACTAATAATGGTGGCATTACCGCTAATAATAATAACCCTAATACCACCATAAATGGATAGGCACCATGGGTTCCAATGACACCAATAGCAAGCTGACCAAGTGTTGTTCCGCCATACAATGACGTCATATAAAAACTTAAACGTTTAGCACGCTCTTTCGGATTATCGCCAATCAATAACCAAGACTCGACAACCACAAAAATACCCGCCACCGCAACCCCTGCAATTAAGCGGTTTGGCAACCAAGCTTCAATGGTTGGCGTCCATGGCAGTACGATAACTGTTGCGGCAAGCATCAATAAAAAACCAATAAATGCAAGACGATGGCCTATTTTGGCAATAATAGGTTCAATTAACATTGAGCCAATTAATAAACCAATATAATACGCGCTCGCTAACCAGCCGGCATATTGGGTATCAATACCAAAGCTTCCCATCGATAATGGGATTAAGCTCATTAAATAACCCGATGCAATAGCAAAAATCGTTAACCCTGCAACAGGAACGAATGCATTGTCGCGTTTGCGCATGATAGTAGTGGACTGATTCACGCCCCACTCTCCAACTAACAAAATAAATAATATGCGCTGCAACTACATCGTAGAATACGACAACATTGTGTTCCTAAAAAAGAACACATTTCGGCGATTAGTGCAGTAGTAAAAAAACAAAGATAAGACTAATTTGAGCGCAATATAGAACGTTCAATCACGAAGTTAAAATGAGAAAATCTAATGGTGACTAACAAAATAATTTATGTGAGAAAAATCACATTTCTCACGTAGACGAATCCAGATCAAAAATGGCAAGAAAAACGAACTAATCATTTAAAAAACAATTAGTTATAAAAACAAAAAGTAAAATTACCTCTGTTACTTTTAGACACAACTTAAACTAAATACAAGACACCTAAAAAGTACTTAATCACAAAAAAAATTATTTATTGTTTTCTCCTGCTGCATAAGCTGATTGATGAAGCAAATTCGCCTTGCTCAATTTACTAAAACAATTTATTTCACTTTTTTTGTTTGTTACCCCTTATTTTTTCTTTTTATTTAAAAATTAATGGGGATTCATTAAAGCTTCATGAAAATACACCCTAAATCGAATTAGGAAAATGCGTAAAAATATCAATTCTTACTCATCCTTGGTTCAATACGAGAATTTGGTCTGGAAGAATGGGAAGAAAGTCGGCGCCACAGCGTAGTCCTGCTAATCCCTAAATACTCGGCCACCGCTTTACGGTCCCCATTAAATCTTGCCATTACGTCTTCTAACGATTCATGTGATTTATCTTTTATTACGACGTCCTCGTGGTCACTACCCTGCCTTTCTGGGGATAAACTTATTAGCATTTGTGTTGTAATCGCTTTTTCTGGGTAAGCACTGCAATACAGCGCAACTCGCTCCATTAAGTTTCTGAGTTCTCGAACATTACCGGGCCATGAATACTCAAGAAAAAAATTTTTACATTCAATAAGTTGTTGTACACGAAAGGATGGTAACGGTAACCTTAAGCCTGCAAAAGCTAATTTAAGCAGCCGCTCTGCTAATACAAAAATATCATCGCCACGTTCATTTAGCGCTGGTACTCGCATTCTTAGCACGCCGAGCCGATAAAATAGATCAGCTCGAAAGCGCCCTTCTTTTACCCAACAGTCTAAATCGCAGTGGGTTGCGCAAATGACCCGAACATTCACTTGTAACGGTTTATAGCCGCCAACTCGCACTACCGAACGCTCTTCGAGCACTCGTAATAACTTTGTTTGTAATGCGATAGGCATTTCACCAATTTCATCTAAAAATAGTGTTCCCCCATTCGCTAGTTCAAACAACCCGGCTCGGCCACCACGGCGAGAACCCGTAAAGGCACCTTCTTCATAGCCAAATAATTCGGCTTCTAATAATGTTTCAGGTATCGCCCCGCAGTTCACAGCCACAAAAGGCATTTGTTGTTTGCTGCGCTTATGTTGATTAAATAAGGTGTATTCGTGATGAGTTGCTTGCGCCACCATCTCTTTCCCTGTTCCACTCGCACCTTGAACCAATACCGTTGCATCAGAGCGCGCATACAACATAATGGTTTGCCTAACACGCTCCATCTGTAACGACGAACCAATCAGATCATTAATGGTATAACGAACTTTTGCAGAGTTAGGGGGGAGATATTTGTCTTGCGAATGGTTTTCACGCCTCTGCATCTGGCTTAATTCGATAGCATCTGAAAATGCTTGCCGTATGGTTTGTGTGGAATAGACAAAAACCCCTGTCATACCCATTTCATCTGCTAAGTCCATGATTAACCCAGCGCCCACCACAACGGAGATCCCCAAAGCTTTCAGAGCTTTAAGCTGAGCTTTCGCATCCTCTGCGGTAATATAGCTACGCTGTTCAATTTGCAAACCAAAACGCTGCTGAAATTCATCTAATGATGAAAGTGGCTTTTTATAATTGATGATCCCAATTTTATCGCTAATTTCACGTGCTTTGGCTAATGCTTGCATAACATCAAACCCGCTGATTTTCACGATAATAACCGGCACTGAAACATGGCTTTTTAAATAAGCCCCATTAGAGCCCGCACTTATAATAGCGTCACAGTGCCCATCCTGTAAGCGCTGGCGAACGGCCTCTACCGCCTGCTCAAAACCAAGATTAAGTGGCGTGATGTCAGCTTGTTCACTAAATTCAGGGCTGATATCTCGAAATAGTGTAAATAATCGGGACACTGAAACCGTCCAAATAATCGGTTTTTCCATCATCGCCATACCTTCTCACCATGTTTCATTTCAGTTTCACTTAACAATATATTGTTTCATTGAAACATTCCAACTGATTATTTTAGCTTTGTTTTTTCTATCACAAATCAGGAAAATAAATATCTAATTGATTTTTAATATATTTATATTCCTGCATCTCTTAATTTAAGGTTGGCACGCCAATTGCTATATGGCTATTGCTACCCTAATCTCATTACAACTGATTAACATTTTATGAGGCCGCTATGTCATCATTTAGTGCAGGACACAAATTTCGCGAGGCTATCAAGCAAGAGTCTCCATTGCAGCTTGTTGGAACTATCAATGCCAACCACGCACTCCTTGCAAAACAAGCTGGCTATAAAGCTATTTATTTATCTGGAGGTGGCGTCGCCGCAGGGTCATTAGGTATGCCTGACTTAGGTATTTCAACGTTAGATGATGTTTTAATTGATATTCGACGCATTACCGACGTCTGTGACTTACCGCTAATGGTTGACGCCGATATTGGCTTTGGCCCTTCCGCTTTTAACGTTGCCCGTACCGTGAAATCCTTTTGTAAAGCAGGTGCTGCAGGGTTACATATTGAAGACCAAGTGGGTGCCAAACGTTGTGGTCATCGCCCTAATAAAGAAATTGTTTCGACACAAGAAATGGTCGACCGCATCAAAGCAGCTGTTGATGCACGAACCGATGACAGTTTTGTCATTATGGCTCGAACTGATGCATTAGCGGTAGAAGGCATTGATGCCGCACTGGAACGCGCACAAGCTTACTTAGACGCAGGTGCGGACATGCTTTTCCCAGAAGCTATTACAGAACTCTCTATGTATCAAAAATTTACAAGCAACACCTCTGCTCCCGTACTGGCCAATTTAACCGAATTTGGCCAAACCCCACTATTTACTCTTGATGAATTACGCAGTGTTGGCATTGCCATCGCGCTATATCCACTTTCTGCATTTCGCGCCATGAATAAAGCGGCTGAACAGGTTTATACAACATTACGTAAAGAAGGCACGCAAAAAAGTGTCATTCCGCTGATGCAAACTCGAGAAGAGCTGTATCAAAGTATTCATTATTACGATTATGAGCAAAAATTGGATGCATTATTTTCGCAGAAAAAACCTTAATTTTTTAATTACTTATTATTATCAAAAGTTGCATTACCTCAGTCCCCTACAAGGAATAAATGATGAATGAACAACTTAGTCGCACTGAAGCACCTCAATTTAAACCTAAAAAATCAGTTGCACTTTCTGGTGTAGCTGCTGGAAACACGGCACTTTGTACCGTTGGGCGTAATGGTAATGACCTGCATTATCGCGGGTTTGATATTCATGACTTAGCGACACAATGTGAATTTGAAGAAATCGCACATTTGCTCATCCATGAAAGGCTCCCTACGGCAACTGAACTCGTTGCATACAAAGAAAAACTGCAATCCTTTAGAGGGTTACCGGCAAGCGTTAAGCAGACGTTAGAATCAATACCCGCTAACGCGCACCCGATGGATGTCATGCGTACGGGCGTATCAATGATGGGCTGTGTTTTACCAGAAAAAGAATCGCATCCTTTTTCTGGCGCTAGAGATATCGCTGATCGCCTATTAGCGTCATTAGGGTCGATATTGTTGTACTGGTACCACTTTAGCCACCATGGACGACGTATTGAAACCCAAACAGATGATGATTCGATTGGCGCGCATTTCTTACACCTATTACACGGTAAAAAACCCCCTGCTCAATGGGAAAAATTCATGCATATTACGGCAATTTTATATGCGGAACATGAATTTAACGCATCCACATTTGCAGCAAGGGTTATTGCTGGGACAGGTACGGATTTTTACTCAGCGATGACAGGGGCAATTGCCGCGCTGCGTGGTCCAAAACATGGCGGTGCAAATGAAGTTTCATTAGAAATTCAGCAACGTTATGCCTCGATGGACGAAGCGGAACACGATATTACAGCACGTATTAAAAATAGTGAGGTTATCATTGGTTTTGGCCACCCAGTTTATACCCTCGCAGACCCTCGCCATCCGATTATCAAATCTGTTGCTTTACAGTTATCAGAACAAAGCTTAAACCGGCATCTTTATACCGTTGCGGATCGCATTGAGTCCGTGATGAAACGTGAAAAAAACATGTTTCCCAACTTAGATTGGTTTTCTGCTGTGGCTTATCACCTGATGGGCATCCCCACCGCTATGTTTACCCCGTTATTTGTTATGGCACGTACTGCTGGCTGGTCAGCTCATATTATTGAGCAGCGACAAGATAACAAAATTATTCGCCCTTCAGCCAACTATATTGGCCCTGAAAATCAATTGTTTACTCCTATAAAACAGCGTTAAAAGGTAGCCTAATGACAACACAAACCGTGCGTTCGCAACAAATTGAATTTGATAAAGTGATCAGCGATATTGTTGATTATGTAATGGATTACCCGATTATTTCTGACCTCGCCTATGATACAGCTTATCATTGCCTGCTCGACACGCTGGGTTGCGGTATGGAATCCCTTGAATACCCTGCATGTAAAAAATTATTAGGGCCTATTGTGCCAGGAACAATTGTGCCAAATGGCACAAAAATCCCAGGCACACAATTTCAATTAGATCCTGTGCAAGGTGCTTTTAATCTTGGCACCATGTGCCGCTGGCTCGATTTTAATGACACTTGGCTTGCTGCCGAATGGGGCCATCCATCTGATAACCTTGGCGGTATTTTGGCGACGGCTGACTGGCTTTCACGTGAAAACATTGCTAAAGGAAAACCACCACTAGTCATTAGAGATGTTTTGACCGCATTAATTAAAGCACATGAAATTCAAGGTTGTATTGCGTTAGAAAACGCCTTTAACCAAGTTGGGCTCGATCATGTCATTTTAGTCAAAGTAGCCTCAACTGCAGTTGTTGCACACTTATTAGGGCTGGAGAGAGAGCAAATTCTCAGTGCCGTTTCCCAAGCATGGATTGATGGCCACAGCTTGCGTACTTACCGCCACAGCCCCAATACAGGGTCTCGTAAATCATGGGCAGCCGGAGATGCCACATCCCGAGCGGTGCGGTTGGCTTTAATGGCTCAAAAAGGAGAAATGGGCTACCCAACGGCGCTAACCGCCAAAACTTGGGGCTTCTACGATGTTTTATTTAATGGACAACCACTGCGTTTTCAACGCCCTTATGGTTCATACGTCATGGAAAATGTGTTGTTTAAGATTTCTTTCCCTGCTGAGTTTCATTCCCAAACAGCGGTGGAAGCAGCTTTACAACTCTATCAAACCCTTGAAAAATTAGGGAAATCGGCACAAGATATTGAGTCTATTGCCATTCGTACCCATGAGGCTTGCATTCGTATCATTGATAAAAAAGGCCCATTAAATAACCCGGCAGATAGGGATCATTGCATCCAATATATGGTTGCTATTCCATTAATTTTTGGTCGTTTAACCGCTGCTGATTATGAAGACAATATTGCCAAAGATGCGCGTATTGATGCATTACGTGCAAAAATGCATTGCACCGAAGATGCACAGTTTACTCGAGATTATCATGACCCTGAAAAACGTTCGATTAGCAATGGGTTAACCATCACATTGAAAGATGGGCAAGTGCTTGATGAAGTTGTTATCGAATACCCTGTTGGCCACAAACGCCGCCGCAAAGAAGGTATGCCATTGTTATTGAATAAGTTTAGAATTAATTTAGCAAGACAATTCCCGGAAGCCCAACAAATTCGAATTCTAAAAGCCTCTCTCGATAAACCCATGCTCGAAAAAATGCCCGTCAATGAATATCTGGATTTGTTTGTTATTTAAGTCTAAAACAATTATTAACCAGTGATTCAATTCAGCGCCTTGATATAGAGGCGCTGAATATTCACCAGCTAGATTAGAAAATAAATTGGTAACGAGTTTGGCTTCGATACACTTGCTGAGGAAGCGCAATCGAGCTGTATCGCGTACCCCACTCCGGATGATTAATGGCGTCTATTGGAAGTTGAGTTGCCATCACTACCCCTGAATAAGGGACATACGTTCGAGTTTTCCCCGGCGTTGCAAACAGATTATTTCCGCTGTACACATGTAATGCAGGCTGCGTGGTGGCGATATTGAGGCACACATCACCACTTGGTGCGCTGAGGGTTGCGACTGTCTGCTCACCATCAGTTAATGCGTTGTTCAATATAAACGCATGGTCATAACCCCCAACATGGCGCTGTACATCATCTTGTAAAAAATCTCGGCCAATTCGCTTACTTTGGCGAAAATCAAAATTTGTTTCTGCAACATTATGCCATTCCCCCGTTGGAATACCGTCTATATCTGTTGGCAAATATTGGTCTGCATCAATATATAAATCATGCTCTAAAGCCGTTCTGACCGAATCCTCCCCTGCTAAGTTAAAATAGATGTGATTCGCAAGGTTAACAGGGCAAGCCTCGGTAGCTTGGTAGTTATGATGGATAACGATTTGATTATCTTCTGTAAGTTCATAACTCACTTCAACGTCTAGCGGGCTCGGAAAACCTTGTTCGCCAGCAGGGGACGCCAAAGAAAAAATAGCTTTCTGTGGAGTTGGTTGAAAAATACCCCATATACGGTGGCTAAAATTATGTTTTTCACCATAAAGGCAATGTACGCTTTGGTTACCTTTTACCTGATAATGTTGCTTATTTAGCGTAAATTGAGAGTTATTTATACGATTAGCTACTCGCTCGACTATCGAACCAAGGTATACCCCTTGCTCCATCTGTTTCGCCATATTGGGTGAACCCAAAACAACATCTCGCTTTCCTGTTGTTAATGGAAGTATACAGCTAAGCCAACTAGCTCCTAAGCTACTGAGAATAACCTTCATACCATTTTGATTCGTAAGGGCAATTACCTTTGGAGCACGAAATGTCTGACATTGTTCTTGAGTTAACCGCATTTTTTCCTCAATCATTCAATAATCACTAGAGAGCAATTTGTTGAGTTTGCTACATTTGTCCTATGCTTTGAACAAATACTACATTGTGCCATCTTGAAACAGTAATTAATTTTCGCCTTGTTATCAACTGGGTGCAATAATTAATGAGTCGATTTTGCATAATAACTTGCAATAAAAAACCGAGCCACGTTTAAGCTCGGTGCTAATCGAAAAATACAATAAGCGTATAATTAATGCTTAACGTCTTTGTCATACGGGTCAAGGTGAGTCATAACATCTAAAATTAATGGGTTTTCCATCAACTTTTTACGTACATTCACCGCAATCTCATGACCAACAGTAATACTCATATTTCCATCCAACTCTAGATGCACGTCTACTAACAAAAAATCACCGGACTTACGCGTTTTTAAATCGTGATATCCCGATAACTCACCGATATTATCTAAAATAGAACGAATTTCCTGCAAGGTTTCCTCATTCGCACCTTTATCCATTAAGTCTTGCATCGATTGATTCGTAAATTTGAACCCCATGCGAAAAACAAAAGTCCCCACAATAAGGGCTGCAATAGGGTCAAAAATACGTAAACCGCATAAACTCCCAATAATACCAATGGCAACAACTAATGAAGAAGCGGCATCAGAGCGCGCATGCCAAGCATTTGCAACTAACATACTCGAATTCACTTTGTTCGCAACATGCAGCATATATCTAAATAAACCTTCTTTTGCCACTAAAGCGATCAATGCAGCGACCAAAGCAATAGTATGTACCTCAGGAATTAAGTCAGGGTTCAGTAGCTTTTCAATAGCAGACCAAACCATCCCCACACCAACAATTAATAAAATTATTCCTAATATTAATGAGGCACCATTTTCATAACGAAAATGGCCATAGGGGTGATCTTCATCAGGTTTTTTATGACTTTTTTTATTCGCGATTAATACAACAAAATCTGCAATTAAATCAGACAAGGTATGGATACCATCAGCAATCAATCCAGAAGAATGCGAAATAACACCAATAATTATCTGCCAAATGGATAAGAGTGTATTAACAACGACACTGATGAGTGTACTTTTTTTCGCTGCATTAAATTTTATTTGCTGTAACTCGAACTCACTTTTTTTCTTGGTCGAGGCATTATTCATATTCATATGATGTATTCTTTAATGAAAAACAAAATAATTATCATTCAAATAAACCTTTTAAATCAATTGGTTAATGACAGTCAAACTCAATAATCGCATAGTTCCTGTTAAAAGTCTCACTAATAATTGTAAACAAAAGGTGGCTTGATAATAATTGTTCTTTGTTTTCAGATAATTAATTATATTCACCTTAACTCCAAGTGATAAATGCGCACGTTATAGCATTTATTACTTTCCATTTAACTTATGATATATTGAAGATAAGCCTTTGTAATTAATTTCAAATAACACGAAAATGAGGTCGCTATGTATAAAAAAATCCTAGTTCCTATTGATTTGTTAGAAGATGAGTTGAACCAAGAGATCATCAAACACGTTGAGGCACTAGCGCAACTAAGCTCAGCCGAAATTCATTTTCTATCCGTTATTCCAAGTCTTGAATTATTTTTTGGTATTGAAATTGCTGCCTTACCAGAAAGCAACAAAGATTCAGCAGAACGCTCAGTGCTCGCAATGCGTGCATTAGAAGAGGTCATTAAAGACATTAAAGTTGCTGATGAACGCATTAACTGCAAAGTGGGTATTGGTTCCGCCAAAGACGAAATTTTGGATTATGCGCAAGAAATTGGTGCAGACCTGATAGTTGTGGGCTCTCATCACCCAAGCACTTCAACCTACCTATTAGGCTCCACAGCATCCGCTATTGTGCGCCATGCGAAAACATCCGTATTTGTTATTCGCTAAATTAGTTTCTATAAAAAATGCCGCTAGATGCGGCATTTTCCTGAATATTTATTTATTAACTGAATCAATTAATTTATCGTCTGTAGACCAGATACGATATTTCACTTGCATATCTTTCGGAGCGTAAACCACAATTGGTAGCTTGCTGTTATAACGCACAAATGCATCATCACCTAACTGAGTTGTCACAAAACGGTCTTTTGCCGGCTCAGAACACCCCATCATGGTAGACGCAGGGCCTTTTACTTCGTCGAGTTTATAATAATCATAACCCCAACCTTCTAATGTCTTTTTGTCTAGGTCACCCATAAACCATTGGCGGTTACAATCTGCTTTGATCGTTTTTCCAATAACTAGCTCAACCATAAAGTCATTTTCATTTTGTTGCTTGGTTAATTCAATTACATGACGAGTCATACCCGATTCAGCTTTTGGATATGGCGCGATCTTTTCCAAATCTTCCGTTGCTACTGCACAAGATGAAATTAGTGCCGCTGCCATGACAGATAAAATCGCTTTTTTCATTATTTATTCCTATTTAAGAACATAAAACTAATTTTTAAAACCAGACTTTTATACATATTAAGTCATTTACATCGTCATTATCACTATAGATGATTCTTAATTACAAAAATAGAGATAACTCAGGTAAAGCAATGTAATACGACTTAATTCTAGTAGAAGGATCATAAAACTAATAAAAATTATGTAAATTACAAGCTATTTGGATGTACAAAATGTACGCACTGTTTATACTGAATCTGAGGCTTAATACATTCTGAGGAGGTAGTATGTTATCAGCAGATCAAGATTTAGTTTCAAAATTAATCTCTACACATCCCCGTTTTCAGACTCTTTATGAAAAACACCATCAACTCGACAAAGAAATCAGTAAATTAGAAGGCCCTTCTGGAGCTGGTTACAATGAGCATGTCGCTAAGCTAAAAAAAGAAAAATTACATCTTAAAGATGAAATGCGAAAGATAATGCTCTCGAGTCAATAGCTTATCACGATAACGGTATCAGGTGTTTTTCTCACATAACGAAAATCACAAGCTTAGCTAACATCCTAAAAATGACGATATTATATTGATTCATTTAGTCTTAGCTAAGTGGTTTTTCACTCTAATAAAAGAGGGTAAAAAATTACCCTCTTTTTATTGCGTCGAAAAATTCACCATTTTATTGAGCCCCATCAATAAAAACACGAATAAATCATCATTAGCTAACTATTCACTTCTTAAAATTGTATATTAAATATATGTTTTAATTCTCTAAGGACTTTCTATGGTTGGCAAACGCATTCATCGTGAAATTAAAACGATTGAGAAAATGATAAAAATCTATGAGAAAGCCTATCCTGCACCACTAGAATCTCCTGATTTTTATCAAAAATTATTTTCCTATGCCGTTAATAGGCTAGAAAAATGCCGATATGGAGAAGAGAAACCTGCCTGTAAACAATGTCCAATCCACTGCTACCAACCTAAAATGCGAGAACAAATGAAACTAGTTATGCGCTGGGCTGGACCTAAAATGCTAATCCATCACCCGATACTCGCTATACGCCATTTACTTGATGATCGTAAACCTGTCCCTGATTTACCCGCCAAAGTCAATAAGCGTGCGGAACAAAAGCAAGAATCACAATAGGTAAAACCATTGCCCTAGCTTAACTCTCTACTAGAGGCTAGGGACTAGAGGAAAAATACAAGATAAGGAGAAATAATAAACACGGGTAGATTGAATAACGACAAGAGAAAATTAATAACTGATGAGAACTATTTATCAAAATATATATTTGAAATACCTATCAGAGCTATCACACAAACCTATCAATTTAGAAATGAGATATAAATCACATTCAAACTGCAATTTCACCCACCTTTGATTAATTTAATTAATCGCTTCGATTATTAAAACAAATAACTCAAGTTAATAATTATTAATTACATTAATATAATTAATAAATGATAGTTTTAACGAATTTTAGTATCACCATTAACATAGCTAAAATTCACATTACTATACAAAAAATGACTGGTGAGCAAAAAGTCGAAAAAAAACACGATTCATGCGTAAAAAACGATAACATATTAATGTCCGACTAAATTTATTATATAAGAATAATAACCCAAACAAATACAAATTATCAGTACAATCAAAAAAATTGGTTATTTTAAATCAGAAAATACCGATCTATTGGCAGAAAAAGATCGAAAAAAGTATATTTGGAAACATTTATTTATATTTAGAATTACAATGTGACACATAATTAATCGATTTATATAATTTCAAACATACTAATAACATCCATGCTTTATATCACCAGATGGAAATTGCTAAACATTTTATTTTGAAGTTATATTTTATACAATTAATAAAGGTATCGTCATGCAAGTAGTAAATTCACCAAGCCAATACGTGATTAAACAAATAAACATTAATAGTAACGCAGCTCATCACATTATCGATTTAGAAACCAAAGGGCTTTTGCTCGTAGAACAGGGCTCTGTGTTACTAGAAACGCCTGCTAATTCACAACGTTTAAATGAAGGCGATATTTTATATCACAAACAAGGCGCATACTCATTAGAGCTCATTGACACAACCAGTTGCAAATTACTTTGGGTTCCCTTAGATGATAAATTTTTGCGTAACTTTATCTCCAACCATGGTGCTGAGTTAAGCGAAATAGACCGTAATGAAGGCTCATCATGCGATATTATTAAATTTAATACATCACCTCTCATTAACGATATCAAAATAAGCTTAAATGCATTTATCAATAATGAATACCCTGACGTCATCTTCTCACTTCGAGTGAGTGAATTATTATTATTGCTAAGCTACAGTGAACAAGGTGCATTACTGTTATCTAATTTTAGACAGCTGAGTAGTCGTCAAGTAGAGCGTTTACAATTATTTATGGAAAATAATTACCTTAAAGAGTGGAGATTAAGTGAGTTTGCACGTACTTTTGGTATGGGGTTAACAACGTTTAAAGAACTGTTCAATACCGTTTATGCAACATCACCACGTTCATGGATAAGTGAAAAACGTATTATGTATGCACACCAATTATTAATTAACACGACAATGAGCATTGTTGAAATTTCAATGGAAGCAGGCTTTTCAAGTCAATCCTACTTCACTCAAACTTATCGAAAACGATTTGGATACACTCCGAGTCGGTCAAGAATAGCAGCTTAACCGCTCAGTAATATTCGAACTCATGCCCTGTCAGTTATAGAAGTTTAGGCTTTAACTATAATCTGGCAGAACGGCAAGCGGCTCTCCTCCTTTTAAGTATTCACCTAAACTTCTTATACTTCTTATACTTCTTATACTTCTTATACTTCTTATACTTCTTATACTTCTTATACTTCTTATACTTCTTATACTTCTTATACTTCTTTCAGATTAATGCATCATAAAAAAGGTAATCCGCCTTTTAGTGACAAACTACCTTTAAGAGAAGCTTAAATAAAAGCGATATTATTTTGCTTTGATTATTTTTAGATCAATAATTGACATTGAGTTTGGTGGTACTTCACCAGGTATACCTTCAACGCCATATCCACCTTCAGGTTTAATATAGACTTTAACCATTCCCCCTTCCCCTGCGCGTTCTACAAAGGAATTTAGTGGTGCAGGTAACTGATTATAAGGCAATGTGACAGGGTTTTGATCGGTGTACAATACTGTAACCTTACCATCTGTTAATTGCTCTCTCATAATAAAAGTCACATCTTTATTTTTGACGTCTTTTATCGGTGAGCCTGCTTGCATGATTTTATAGTAAGTGTTGTTATCGAGCTTACTGTATTTTTGAGCAGTAATTTGTTCAATAATCTTTTGGTTTTTCTTCGCATTTTCTGCGGCGATCGCTTTTAAATCTTTGCTAGGCGGAACTCGCCCTGCCAAACTTGTATTCGGTTTTGATCCACTTCTCGCTTTTAATGCATCATTTTCATCTTGTAGTTGAGTTATCAGTCGATTCAACTCCATAATTTGTGATTTTAAAGTTTCATCACTCGAAATGGATTTACGCGAATCTAACTCTGTTTGTAATTTTTTCAATTTCTCTTGTGCTAATGCTAATTCTTTCTGAGAAGTCGTTTTTAAATCACCAAAAAGCTTATTTGTGTCTGCCAGTTTTTGCTCAACCTCAGACTGTTTCTTTGTTTTAGCCGCTATATCACTTTCAAGTTTGCTAATTTTGTCTTCTTGAGACTTAGTTTGCTTAACAAATTGCTGATTTTGCTGCTCAAGTTTTCTCTTCTCATTTTCTTGGGCAGTAAGGGCATCATTAATTGATTTTTTCTCAGATTCTAACTTAGCTAAAGCTGATTCTTTTTGCTTCAATAGGGCAATCTGTTTATTTAAGTCTATTGTTAGCTCTTTAACTTGCTTGTCACTTGCTTGCCCTATTAGCGCTGTTTGTTTTTCAACATCTTTTTGTAACTTCAACAGGTCTGCGTTGGCTTGCTTCAGCTGCGCCTGTGCGGTGGCATAATTCTGCTCTTGCTGGCTGAGTTTTGCCTGCAAGTCCGCCTGCTGTTTTTCACTGCTCGTGAACTGTTTTGACAATGCATTTTGCGCGGCTTGCTGCTCGGCTAACTGTTTTTTCGCCGCGGCTAGTTCGGTTTCTAACG